>JAPCWD010000009.1 GCA_025943965.1 Synergistaceae bacterium DZ-S4 | reverse complement strand
TCTGAACCAATATTTCTGCAATATCTGAGTGTCCATTCAAGCACGCATAGTGGATGGGATGATTATCATATTTATCCATTAAACCAATTTGTGCTCCTTTGCTGATCAGTAAAAGACAAATATCCTTATTCCCGTTTTTGCATGATTCAATAAGAGCGGTACCCTGATCCCAGTTAAAATCGTTTGCATTGGGGTTGGCTCCTTTGTTGAGCGCATCCTCTACCGCTTTGATGTCGTTGTGCAGTGTTGCTTGATAAAGAGTCGCATCTAAAACATTTGCCATTTCATTGACCTCCTTAATTTGAATTATCTCCCTGCATTTTAGGGGGGCTGATTTGCCTTAATTTTCTGATAATATTGTAAATATTACTACCGTTACATTTTTTTGTAAATAATAAACATAAACTTATAATAATGAACTCTTAATTCTTTTCGGCTAGTCAAAGCAAAAACATGCATATATCATGGTTGTCAGACATTAATATTTTATTAAACTGACGTGGCGTCTATCCTAACAGTCATTAACTCTATGTGGGATTTCTCATGTACGTTTTTTTGAAAGTGAAGCCTATCTTAATTATAAATATCTCCTTAGTTATCAATCAAGAAGCGCCATCGCCGCACGCTGTCTTTCCTCTTGGGCATCAATATAATGTTGTGTAGTTCTAAAATCGGCATGCGTGAGGGCGTTCTGCAATTGGAGCGGATCGGCTCCTTTTTCGGCCAACAGCATGGCAAAGCCGTGTCGAAGACTATACGGTGAATACTTTTTTTCATCAATTCCAGCACGGCGGAGAACACTTTTAAACTGTTTTTTTATCGAAGAAACAGGAAAGAGTCTATCGTCTGGCTTCGCATTTGGGTTCTTATCCTTCCAGTCCTTCAAAGCGTGATACGGAGCTTCAGATAAATACAGCCAGCACGTTGTTTTTGCTTTTCGATTGTTAGTGTGGCGGGCAAGAAACTTTTTCTTTTTTAAATTTATGTCCCTCCAGATAAGTCCCAGTGCAGTAACAGGACGTATACCGGTATACATCATGAGGATGATTAACGGGTATATATATCCCATATCACATTTTTTATCGCCTATAGTGTATATTTCTTTTGATTGCTCTAACGCAGCTGCGATTATTATATTTCGGTCCACTTCAGGTATCTCTTGGATCCTAGGTTCAATGCCTATCTCCGATAACTGCTTATATTTGGGATACTCATAGTCTTTTAATCGTTCATAATGCTCGCACGCCCACACGCACAGGTATTTTAACTCTCTTAATTTTCTGTTTATTGTCGAAGCCTTTTTTTCTGCCATGCTCTCATCTGCTTGATATTTTTCTATCCTTGCCTTGTCGATGTTAGTAATACGGACGTTATATAAGTCTTTCAATGCCAAGTAAGAGCTGTGTGTACAGTTTCGTCTGGTCTGAGCCTGCTTCTTTTCCCAAGCACACCAGTTTTCGTATACATCTTCAAGTGTAGGGATACCTGCGCTTCTATTTCTCTTAATGGGATCAAGCGGAGCCCCTCCGGCAGCATATTGTTTTATATACTTCTCTGCAATCGTGCGAATTTTGGTGAATTTTATATCTTTAACATTACCAATATTCTTCTTTAACTGAACCTTTCCCTCGAATTTTCTAGACCTTATGGCGTATGTTTTTTTTCCTCCTTGATTTACCCTCAATATCAAGCCTTGGGTCTCAATGTCGCAGTATTCGATATATTTTTTGTCATCCGGACACGTTGCCTGTTCCACGAACTCTTCTGTAAGAAGTACTTGCATAATCTTCATCCCCCAATATTTTACTCACATTTTACTCAACCAATATACTAAAAAATACATCTTTAAACAACTATCCCACATAAAATTATTATGCTGGAAGCAGGTAAAATTCAGTAATAATCAGGATTATTCAGTAATATTCAGGTTTATGCGATTTTGATTGAAGTGTGCATATCTAACCTTGCCAAGGTTGGGGTCGCGGGTCCGAATCCCGTCTTCCGCTCCAGAAAATTCAGAGTTTTCGTCAAAAGGCGAAGGCTCTTTTTTTATTGATTAAGAAGGGGTTTTGTATTATTATATTGGACATTGTCTAATATGAGAGGTGGTCCGCCATGTCTGACAAATGTGCGTGCAAGGGGTCATTCCTGGACAGGTTCGTCCAGCCATCGATACTGATGCTGCTGATGAAGGATGACCTCCACGGTTTTTCGATCCTTAAGAGGCTTTATTCGAGCGATGTGATGGATTACAGCAGCCTTGATCCCACAGGGCTCTACAGGACTTTGAAAAAAATGGAAGAGGCAGGGTTGCTCCGATCTAAAATCGATGCAGGGAGCGAGACCCAGCTCAGACGGATATACAGCATAACGGATGAAGGGAAGATATGCCTTATTTTCTGGATCGATACGCTTCAGGATTACAGGAAGCGCATCGATAGCCTTGCCAGTGCCGTCAGGGAGTCTGTCAGGGACTTCATTGAGTATTGTGAAAGCGAAGAGAATTCATAACAGACCATATGCCGGTCTCTCTCGGTCTTCGGGATGATGCTTGATAAGATCGAATTTGCCAACATGTATTGGGAGGAGATTTATTGATGGAACAGAACAAATGCGGAGTTTTTCTCATCTCCGGCTTTTTGGGAAGCGGAAAGACGACATTGCTCAAGAAGCTGCTTGAAACAGTGCCGGAAGGGGAAAAGGCTGCCGTTCTCATGAATGAATTCGGAAAAGCAGGGGTCGACGGAGATGTGGTCCGCAAAAACGGCCTTGAAATCATTGAGATAAGCAGCGGCTCTATTTTCTGCGCATGTGCAAAGGGAGATTTCCTGAGAGGACTTTATACGATATTCCGTGACTACAAGCCGTCCGTTCTTTTGATCGAAGCAAGCGGAGTAGCCGATACCACCGACATGAAGCGTGACCTGGGCCATGGTATGCTGCATGATTTTTACAGGTTTTGCGGCAATATCTGCGTTGCGGATGCCCAAAGATTCGAGGACTGGGCAGACCTCTTTTGCGCCGTACCGAAACAGATAGAGGCAGCCTCCCATGTCATAATCAACAAGATCGACCTTGTCTCTGCAGAAGAACTGAGTTCGATAGAGGAGCACATCAGAGACCTTAACCCTTCGGCAGAGATCAGGCATGCGCTGTACGGCAACATACCATGGGATGTCTTTGTATGTCCACAAGAGGAGGAGAAGGCACAGGCCCTGCCCTGCACAGAGGATTGGGAAAAATTCATAGAAAAGACACTGAATGACATGGATGCCCATCTGGCTCCCCCGGATAAGCTTGCCTCGCTCAGCGTATTTTGGGAAGGTGATCCGGTATTGTTCAAAGAGATCCTCCGGGATCTGCCTGACGACATTATCCGTTCGAAGGGATATTTCAAGGATACCGACGGAAAATGGAAGGTCTTCGACATAGTTGGAAATTCCGCTCCTGTCTATTCTGATGCCGATGAAAATTTTGAAATGCCGAGGAACCTTGCCATTTTCATAAGGACAAAGAAAGCGCGCCGGGAAATACCCGGAATGTTTGAGTCCAAAGGGCTCAGGATGCTTGAAGTCAGGTTTGGCTGATATAAACAGAGAGAGGGAAAAGTGTATTATGGACAGCAATAACAACGACAGAAGTTTTGATACAGTCACAAAAAAATGCATGGAGTATATGGATCAAAAAACAGCGGCAACACCCTGTTCGATGGCCATTTCAATTATGCAGGAAACGGATATTCCGATGCATAACTTCGTACACCATTACCTGGTCCCTGCCGTTCTTATGACGCTGGTCTGCCGTCTTCAGAAAACAGGCCGGAGGCAGTATGAAGAAAAAATGGCTGAGATCGAAAAGAGGTCGAAAAACGTCCTTCCCGCTTTCTGCGGTTTCTACGGAGCATGCGGCGCGGCAATAGGGACAGGTATTTTCATGAGCGTCCATACCGGGACCACTCCTATGTCAAAGGAGACATGGGGACTCTGCAACGGGATCACTGTCCGCACCCTGAAAAGGATGGCGGAGATCGGAGGACCCAGGTGCTGTAAACGAAACACATTGATAGCGCTGCAGGAAGGCGCTGAGTATATTTTTGAGCAGACTGGGATCGATATTGGCAGAGAAGAGAAGGTAAAATGCACCTTCAGCAAATTCAACCTTGAATGTCTCAAGGAAGACTGTCCATTTTATGCCGAAGGTGAAAAAAACATCTGACCCGAATACACGTGCCCGTCCCTTAACAGGATCTGTTCCGCGCCCACTTAGATAAGTCTGCCCTTCCTGAAGGCGGGCTTATTCTTTTATTAGTGTTCCGGGGCATACACGGTGTCTGTTGAAAAGAAACGCAACCCCACAGATCCGCTCTGTTATAATGTTCTGGTAAATACCCACGGAAAGAGGGCAATGCTCATGAAGCACAAGGCATGTCTCCTTGGGGTGCCTGAACTTTTCGTAGACGGGGCCAAAGTCCTTTTCCCGTTTCTAAAAGCCAAGCTCCTTACGTTTATGCTTATTGAGGAAAAAAACATCCGCAGGGATAAACTGTGTGAATATCTGTGGCCTGACAAGGAGACAGAAAAAGGCCGCCGGAACCTCAGCAATGCCCTGAGCTATGTCAGGACAGTCATTCCTGTGCAGATGAACAACAGGGAAGTCGTTTCAATAAAACCATCTCTGCACATAGCACGGGACACGGACCTGCTTTCTTCCCTCGACAGGTTATCCCTGAATGAGATGATAAAAATCAACGGAATATTTATGGATCTGCCGGAAGCGGAGGATCTGGAATCTTTTTGCTGTTGGCTCTTTCCCAAACGTCAGCATTATCATGAGCTTTTTGTAGACGGCCTCAGGAAAAGAGCGAACGCTTTTCTTGAGAGCCAGACAGATGATTCCTGCGAAAAGGCTCTTGAATGTTATGAGCTGCTTGCAGAGAGGGAGCCCTATAATGAAAAGATCCACGGAGAGCTTGTCAGGCTTTACATTAAAACCGGCCAGAAAGTCAAAGCTGTTGACGCAGCCCACGCATTCTCAAAAAGAATAGAAAACGACCTGGGTATCTGCACGGATCTATCAGATATCTCGTCAATAGTGAAGAAGAAATCTCCCGTTTTGGACAAACAGCCCAAATCATCTGACGATACGCCCCTTTCGAGAAGTTCGGAGATCCTTAAGATGCTTGACTTTATGATAAAGACTGAAAGTTCGGGTAAGTCCTCCTGCGGGCTGGTATGGGGAGAGAACGGCATCGGCAAGACTGAATTTATAGATGAGCTCGTATCATGTCTCAACCAGAGAGGATGGGAGAGCCACTATGTAAGGTGCACACAGGAAGAGAAAGAAAGGCCGATGGTCCCTTTTATCCAAATGCTGCAGCGACAGAAATGTTCCCTGCCTCAGTCTGAAGACATTTCGTCCCTTAGTGAGCTGAACTACTCGCGGATAGCCGAGCTTGTCCGGATGAATGTTGCTGCCTCTGCTGAAGAAAGTAAGAAAAAGCTCCTTGTCGTAGAAAACATACACTGGATGGATGACGCTTCCTGGATGATACTTGAGACCATCATGTGGGACTATTCTTCGCCGCTCCACCTGATAATATCAGGCTTCGAAGAGATAAGGCCTACGTTCATGCTCAGGACTTCCTTTGAGACCGAACCATTTGAGAAGTTTGAGATAACACTCAGAAGATTTGACCTTGAAGAGACAGGTCAGATATGCCGCACAATGGCTCCTGACAGTACGTGGACAGAGAAGGACATACGAAATGTCTATTTGCAGACGGAGGGCAATCCGTTCTTCATCAGACAGCTGCTCAATGCGGGACTGCCTGTAAAAGACGGTAAAGGGATCATATCAAACAACCCCTTTGTGTCCGTCATAGAGTTCTCAGGCAAGGATGAGAGGCTCTTTCTGGAAGCCCTGGCAGTTGAACCGGACCATGCCTCAATGCTGAACATCAGCAAAGTTTTGGACATCTCTCCGCTTCAACTCTCAAAAATATGCGAAAACATAAAAAACAACGCCCTTGTAAAGGAAAAAAACAACGAAGAAGGAGATGTTATCTATTACTTTACCCATGTAAAGATCAGGGAGGCTCTCCTGGCAAATATGTCCGCTACCAGAAAACAGGCCCTGCACCTCAAAAACATCGAAGTGCTCGAAGCAGGAATATCACCTTACCAGTACAGAAAAAGAGAAATATACTCTCTGCTCTGTTTTCATTCACATGAAGCCGGTCTTGAAGAAAAAGAGCTGTATTGGCGCGTTATGGAGCTGAAACAGCACTTCAAAGCGGCGCACGAGGTCTTTCCGACTTTGGCAGACCATGACCTGATGAAATATGTACCGACCCTGGAAGATTTGGACTATACTCAGTCGGCTCTCGAAGAGACCGGCAGACTAATGGACAGGATCGTGCGGGTCTCAGGCAGGAAGCCCGAGATGATGCGGATCGAAAGGGACCTTTTGATCCTTCGGGGCGCTATGCTATGGTGGAGCGGGAAATACGAGGACGCGGAAGGCGCACTGAGGGAAGGTCTTGAAAAGGCGATAAAAATCGGAGAGACGGAACCTGTCGTTGAGGCATGTGTACAGATTTGTTATCTGGCTATACAGAATGACGATGAAAGGCGGCTTTCCGCATTCGCGAACAGGGTCTACCTTCTTTCAATAAAAGATCACCTGCATAAGTGGATGGGAGTCGCCCTTCGTTTTAAAGGTATATCCGCAATACTTAAGGGAGAGTTCGGAATAGCATTCAAAGTACTCCAGATGTCAACGCTTCTTTTTGAAAAGCTGGAGGAAGAGGGCGATAGTTATACGGTATGCATTGTAGCGGCGGAGCATTTCAGGGGTGATGCCTGCCTTGCGGAAGGCAAAACCAGAGAGGCTCTCTCCTACTACCTTACATGCATCAGTATCGGGGAATCAATAGGAATTTACCGCGGGCTCGGCCTTTCACTTGCGAAAGCAGCATTTTGCAATATCCTCAACGGTAAGTATGATGATGCGGAAAAACTGCTGCAAAGGATGGAAAAGCTGTACGCGATCACACATACCGAGAAAAGCGGGGGACTTCAGGGAGGGGGTATCGGATACAGCCTTATGGGACTCCTCTCTGCAATGAAGGGGGAGTGGGATGATGCTGTCTGTTATTACTCCCATGCTCAAAAATTTGTCTCTGAGACCGGGAGGCCGACATGGGAGACTTTTCTTTATTGGTCCAAGCTTTCTCTGTATTCTATAGAAAATATCCCGGAAGATGTTTCCAAAAAGCTGTTCAAAAAAAGCCCTGAGTGGTATCGTGAAAACTTGAATGAAATGAAAAAAAAGATAGGGTGGAAGAACGATTTTTGATAGTTTCAGATCCTGATTGTTAAAAAGTGCAAAAAACTTTTTATGAAAAAGGTCGGAAAATCGGCGGATATGAGTCGGTGGTCCGGCCTTTTTGCATTGTTTTTATGCAGGGTTGTTAGGATGGGTCCATTGAGCAAAAAATCAAGTTTAAAAGTTTTTTCGAAAATAATGAAAAAATCACACTAACGGAGGTATCAGAAATGTCAGTTGAACAGGTTCGTAAGCACATGATCGAGGGAGACGGAGATTCAGCGGTAGCTATGGTAAAAGATCTTATTGAGAAGGGTATTGCGCCGCACGATATAATGGGCGGTCTGACCGAGGAAATGGGAATTCTTGGCGATAAGTTTGAAAACTTTGAAGCCTTCCTTCCCGACCTGATGATCGCCGGAGATGCTTTTATGCAGATCATGGATGTGCTCAAGGAACACCTTGTTGCCGAATCAGCAGAAGCCGCACAAAAGACAGTGGTAATTGGAACAGTCAAGGGAGACTTTCATGACATAGGAAAGAATATCATAGGCATAGTCCTCCAGGCTAACGGGTTTAAGGTCGTAGACCTTGGTTCAGATGTTGACCCTGTTGCTTACATGGATGCGGCTCGCAAAGAAAAAGCTGACGCTGTTGGTATCTCAGCACTGATGACCACGACAATGCCGGGACAGGAAGAATTTATCAAGCTTGTCGCAGAGACCGGCGATAAAGGCAAGTATGTTGTCTGTGTAGGAGGAGCACCTACCTCGGTCGAATGGGCTGAACGCATAGGAGCTGACCTATGGTCATTTGATGCCTTTGAATTCGCTGCCAAGCTTAAAGATATGCTTGGCTAGGTCTTAGCAGAAACTAACAGAGGAGGAAACAAAGATGTCAACATTCAGAATGTGGGAAGTATTTGAAAAAGTTGAAAACGGTCCTTTCTTTAGAGACCAGTCAGAATGGATGCTCAAGAGTTTCATTCCCAATATGAGAAGGGTAGTAAAAGAATACAACATCAAGTATGACGGGAAAACCATCGTAAACTGTGATGACGACCTGGCCGACCGCGTATGGAAAGCCGCTAAGGATTTCTTTGTCTCTGTCGGTGTCTACCACCAGGAAAGTCACAGGGTCATCAAGTTCACAGAAGAAGAAGTAAATGAAGTGCTCTACACGAAGAGGCCGTGTTACATGATAGGCGCAGGACATGACCAGCGCTGGCTCAGGGTCCGTTCCGTAGAGGACAAGGAAAAACGTCCCTTCCACCTCTTCAGTCCCGATGCCAACTTCAGCTCTGATATTCATAAGAAGGCCTGTATGGCATACCTCAAAGAGCCCCTTCTTGACGGTCTCTGCGCACCTCTCATAGAGGACTTCATGGGAAGGAAAGCCACATCACAGACGCCTACCGAAGTTGCGGCTGCGATGGAACATGCAATGAACCTGCGTGATGCTCAGCGCCTTGTCGGAAAGCCGGATGTCTGGACGGTATCTGTAGGAACAGCTGAAACTGATCAGGCACAGATTGCCGCGGCAAACAAAGAATGGGGAGTCCGCCCCTCGCACCTTGATGGCCGTATGGTATCCATACTGACAGAGATGACAACGAACAATGCAATGCTCAACAAGTCGATGCATTATCGCGCCTACGGGAATGTATTCGGCAACCTTTGCGGAGCCATCTATGGCGGGCATGCCGGTGGAGCAGAAGGAACACTGGTCCTCCAGACAGCATATAACATTGAGGGAGCATGCCTTTATGGATCCTGCTGGGCACTCAACTTCCCCTTCCATCTCAAATGGCAGTCGACGACTACAAGAGAGATACTGTGGCTCCAGAGCGTACTCAGCCAGGCAATGTCAAGGAATTCAAACCTTATATTCCTCAACAACCTTTTCGCCAACGCAGGACCCGCAACTGAGCAGCTTTACTGGGAATGCGCAAACCACGCTCTTGCAACGGAATCTTCAGGCGGAAACCCGTGGGGAGCAGCGACATGCCGCAATAAGTTTACTGACATGGCAACGCCGCTCGAGTCACGCTTCTACCACGAAGTGTCCGAAGCCTCGTTCTACAAGCGTATGACCCGCGCACAGGCTGATGAGATCTGCCAGAAGATCATGGAGAAGTACGAAAAACTGATCCCGATCGACAACTACGGCAAAAAGATCCAGGAAGTTTACGACATGGAACACCTTGTCCCGCGCAAACAGTTCGTCGATCAGTACAAACGCATGAGAGATGAGCTTAGCAAATTGGGAGTCGAGTTCGCCTATTAATTTACAGATCCCGAAGCTGCGGTATGTGCATGGATGTTATTGCATCTCTGCACATATCGCTGTTTACGAATAATGAGGTGAGGAATGTGACAGGAAAAGAAAGAGTTCTGAAAGCCTTGAAATTCCAGGAAGTGGACCGCGTTCCATGGGTCCCCTTCACAGGCGTGCATGTTGCCAAGCTTATCGGAACGGATGCCGAAAAACTCCTTAAGGATGAGGACCTCCTCGTTGAAGCGGTTTGCGCCGCAGGCGAGCGCTACTACGCCGACGGAGTCTGCTCGGCTTTTGATCTTCAGGCGGAGGCGGAGGTCCTCGGCTGCGGTCTCCACTGGTCGAAAAACAACCCTCCCGCAGTTACCGGTCATGTGCTGGCACAGGGTAAAGAACTGGGTGACCTTCCAAAGTTTGAAAAGGACAAGGGGCGCCTTCCTGTGTTTTTCAACGCTACCCGCAAACTTGTTGAGAAGATAGGCGACAAAACAGCAGTGTTTGCCCTTTGCTGCGGACCCTTCACACTTGCCCTTCACCTGCGAGGATCAGCTTTTATCATGGACATGATAAAGAAGCCCGACGAGGCTCATAAGGTCCTTGCCTTTTGCGCCGAGATCACCCGTAAGATGGGCGAGTGGTACATGGAGACGGGAGCTCATGTGATCGCAGTAGTCGATCCTATGACAAGCCAGATCGCACCTAAGCATTTTGAAGCATTTGTGACCCCCTACATCAAACCCGTCATCGATGAGGTACAGGGCAGAAACGGCATCGTTACACTCTTCTGCTGCGGCAACGCCACGAAAAACATTGAACTCATGATGCAGTCAGCTCCTAACGCGATAGCCTTTGATGAGCAGGTCGACCTGGCTTTTGTGAAAGGGCTCGCAGAAAAGTACAAGGTATGTTTTGAGGGCAATATTCCTCTTACAACGACCCTTCTCTTCGGCTCACCCAAGGAGAGCGTTGAAGATGTCAAAATGAGGATGGAAGTTGGCGGAAAAAGAGGATACATACTTTCACCGGGATGCGACCTTCCCTATGATACCCCTTTCTACAACCTGGAAGCTGTAGGCAAATATGCCGCCACAGGTGAAGAACCTTCGGATACAGCCGGTTTCCTTTCGCTGGAAGACGCACTGCTTCAGGCCGAGGAATCGGGAGATGTCCTTGAAGATGTGACAATAGGACCCGGAAAGGTATTCATCGAAATAGTCACGCTCGACTCAGAAGGCTGCGCGCCATGTCAGTATATGTGTGAAGCAGTCAAAAACGTGGCACCGCATTACGGAGACAGGCTCACGTGGAGGGAATCCCTGATAAAGAGTGCTGCTGGCATAAAAAGGACGAAGGCACTCGGAGTATCTACCCTACCCACAATGCTAATCAACAATGAAGTAGTCTACGACAACATAATCCCCACCGCGGACGATCTGATGAAACAGATCGACAAGAGGCTCAAGGGCTGAAGTCGATCCTCACTCTCTCCTGAAGTTGATTTCTGCAACTGATACAGCAACAGGAGAGAGCTTTTTCAATCATAAGACTGGATATTATTAAGTTTTTTAAAAATTTTTCACAGAAACGATCTTCAAAAAAGAACGGGAGGTAGAAAAATGGAAGGTAGTACGGTAAGAAAACCCAGTGTCGGACTGGCTTTTGTAACATTTGTGGGTATCGCGGGAATTATCAGTTATGGTCTTTTGGGTCTTGGATTGGATGCACATGTACCTATCGCTTTGGCTGCTATTTTCGCAGGACTTATTGGTAAATTTATAGTAGGCGTCTCATGGACGGAAATTTCTACAGCCATAAGCAATGCTATCACCTCTGCAATAGACGCACTGCTTATCCTTATAGCCATTGGTATGCTTGTCGGCTCATGGGTCCAGGCAGGGGTAGTTCCGGGTATGATCTATTACGGATTTGATCTGCTTTCTCCGGGAATATTCCTCCTTGCCACCCTTCTGATCTGTTCGGTAGTATCCCTTGCAACAGGTTCGTCCTGGGGGGTTGGCGGAACAGTCGGAGTCGCGCTTATCGGTATCGCGGCAGGGCTTGGTATCCCGGCACCTCTCACAGCGGGTATCATAATCTCGGGAGCATATTTTGGAGATAAAATGTCTCCCCTGTCGGATACGACGAACCTTGCTCCGGCTGTTTCAGGCTCAAACCTATTTGACCATATACGGGCAATGGTATGGACAACAGGTCCGACATATGTCATCGTTGTCATAATCACGATAGTCCTTGGTTTTGGTTACGCCAACGGTACGGGTGCTTTTGACGCGAGCCGGATAGATGCCTTCCAGGCGATCCTTGCCGCGGAATTTGACATCAACCCCATCTATGCCATAGTCCCGCCGCTAATCGTTCTTGTGCTTGCAATCACCAAATGCCCCGCCCTTCCGAGCATGATGGCGGGAACTGCGGCAGCTTCCGTGCTGGCTATGATCCAGGGGTTCTCTCTTAGCGAAGCCCTTGAGGCGATCCACTATGGTTACCACTCCACAGTAGCGACGAAACTCGCCGAGGCTGGTGCCGGAGACATCACCGCAGCACTGACAGAATACAATATAACAGGTTTTGCGCCTGAGATGGCACACGAAGTTGCTTCTCTGCTGACCGAGCTTCTCAACAGGGGCGGGCTTGACAGTATGATGTGGTCGCTTTCACTGATAATTATTGCGCTTGTGCTTGGCGGAGTCATGGAAAGCTGCCGCTATCTTGAAGTTCTTCTCAACCCACTCCTTTTCAAGGTCCGCAAAGTTGGAGGATTTGTAACTCTGGTCGTCGTTTCATGCTTTGCCAGCAACCTCTTCCTTGGAGACCAGTACCTTGGCATAGTTGTTCCGGGACGTATGTTCAAGACCGCTGTCGAAAGATCGGGACTCTCTCCCAGAATGCTTTCACGCACGCTGGAAGATTCCGGTACGCTGACAGCCGTCCTAATCCCATGGACCGGCTGCGGAGCCTTCCAGGCGGGTGCCCTGGGAGTCCCGACGCTTGCCTACGCACCCTATTGCTTCCTTAACTGGCTCAACCCGCTTGTAGCAATATTGATGACGTATATGGGAATAGGGATCTACTGGGGCAAGAACGGTGAAGACAAGATAGAGAAGCGTACCGACATCAACTTTCACCCAGCTGAACAGAAAGCCTGAGAGATCCCGAGATACCGCTGAACTCTGATCTGTATTTTCAGCAGCGATACTATAAGACATTTCAGGCGAAGTCCGTTAAATCCGGCTTCGCCTGTATTATTGTAATGAGGTGAGCCCATGCGGAGATGCTTGACCGAAAGTTTGAAAACAGTTGCCAGGGATAATGACATTCTTTCTCCATGTTCAAGATCCCCTTATTATCCGTTTGTCATCGGCTCAGGCAGGGGAGCAGTGCTGAAAGATATCGACGGCAATCAATATATAGATTTTTCTGCCTCGGCGGCAGCCCTTAACACCGGGACATGCCACCCGAAAGTTGTCAGTGCCATACAGGAACAGGCAGAAAAACTGCTTTGCTACACAACAGGTTATATGTATGAACCATATTCGGTAGAGCTCGCGGAAAAACTCTCATTCATCGCCCCGGGCAACTTTAAGAAAAAGGTCGCTTACGGACTCTCTGGATCTGATGCGATCGACGGTGCGATAAAGTTTGCCCGCAAATATACGGGCAGGACCAATGTCATATCTTTCCTGACGGCATACCACGGCTGTACCTACGGAGCCCTTTCCGCATCTGCCATATCGCTGAACATGCGAAGGAGTATTGGCCCCATGCTTCCGGGTTTTCACCATTTCGCGTATCCTCAGTGCAAAAATTGCGAATGGAACGAGGTCCCGGAGGATTGTTCACTTAGATGTCTTGAGCAGATCAAAAATGCGTTCAGGCTTTACCTCCCTCCCGAAGAGGTCGCGGCAGTAATATTCGAGCCGATAGGCGGAGACGCCGGCATAATTATTCCGCCCGTCCGCTACGTGAAGGCCCTTGCAGAACTATGCAGCGAAAACGGGATAATTTTTGTCTCAGATGAAGTCCAGCAAGGGATGGGACGGACAGGAAAATGGTTTTCCATCGAACACTTCGGAGTGGTCCCGGATATAATAGCTGCAGCTAAATCTCTTGCTTCCGGTATGCCGCTGAGCGCGCTCATAATGAGGGAAGAAATAGCGGATTCACTCATGGATCCCGGACACTGCTTCACGCTTGCGGCTAACGCCGTGTGCTGCCGGGCTGCCTTGGCGACCATTGCAGTAATAGAGGATGAAGGCCTTATTGACAGAGCGTCGGAGCTTGGTCACAGGATAACAGGAAGACTCGGAGAACTAAAAAAAAGGGTCCCGATATTCGGCGAAACACGTTCGCTTGGCCTGACCATCGGGCAGGACCTCATCAGGGACGACGGATCACCCGACAGGAACGCATGTGCAAAAATTTGTTACAGGGCGTGGGAAAAGGGCCTCATAACAACTTTTCTTGGAGAGAACACAATGCGTATACAACCGCCGCTTGTTATCACCGATGACGAAGCGGAGAGGGGACTTGAAATTTTGGCTGAGGCCGCAGATGATTATATGCAGGGTAAAATAGGGGATGAAGTATTGTCCTTTGCAAGGGGATGGTCTTGATGGAAAATTCGGTGCATACTATTTTATTCCTGCCGGATAACATAAAAGCTGAATCAGAGGCAGGCGAGCTTGTGATCCATGCAGCTGCTGCTGCGGGAGTAAATATATCACGTCACTGCGGAGGTGCCGGCACGTGCGGCAAGTGCAGGGTCTCTGCAATTGACGGAGAAAGGTTCCTCTCACCGCTTACCCTTACGGAAAAGAAACTTCTCAAAAAGGAAGAGATCGATTTCGGTGTGCGGCTTGCCTGCTGCGCAAAAATATCGGGAAGCGGGACACTAAGAGTCATTGATCCTGTCGATGATCCAGGCAGCCGGATACTTGAGGGGACGTCAGGAAGGCCGGTGGCCGACTGGTCTCCCGACAGAAAAGGCCTGGGTGTGGCTGTTGACCTCGGCACGACGACGGTGGTCTGCTATCTTTTGGATCTTGACAGACATAAAGTCATCGGAACCCACTCCTTTCTGAATCCGCAGGTCTCCTACGGTGATGATGTCATATCGAGGATAGCGGCTTCAACATTACAGCCGGGAACCCTTGCCCGTATGCAGGAAATGCTCGTTGAGGAAATGAACAGAGCCTTTTCGGCCCTTACAGAAGAGGCGGGGACCGTTCCGGGGGCGTTGAGTGAGGTCGTAGTCGCAGGCAATACCGTAATGGAGCATATCTTTCTCGGTATATCTCCTGAGAGCATAGGTCACAGCCCCTATTCCCCTCAGTTCAGGACCCATCCTCCGGTCGCAGCTTCAGAGCTTGGCCTCATCATAGCCCCGGACGGGGCTGTTAAATTAATTCCAAACGTTGCCGGCTATGTAGGAGGGGATATCGTAGCAGGGATCGCAGCGCATGCTGTAGATAAGGAAAAGCCTCTGAGATTTTTTGTAGACATAGGAACCAACAACGAACTTGTCATTGGCAGCGAAGAAAGGATGTATTGCTGTGCGACCGCAGCGGGTCCCGCTTTCGAAGGGGCCAGGATAAGTCAGGGGATGAGGGCCTGCAACGGCGCTGTTGAAAAAGTCGCGATGACGGAAGAGGGAGTATCATACGAAGTAATAGGAGGATCTGTTCCCAAAGGCCTTTGCGGATCTGGCCTCATTGATGTTGTGGCTATGCTTCTGAGGGAAGGTGTCATTGACAGCCGGGGAAGGATGCTTACACACGAAGAATGCACTGATGAAAGAATAAAAGACAGACTGAGCTCCGACGATAACAGGATCAACCGCTTCCTGATCACTGACAGCAATGATCCTGTATACCTTACCCAGAAGGATGTCCGTGAAGTACAACTTGCGGTAGGGGCCGTAAAAGTCGGTACCGAGGTAATGATGGAGCAGATGGGCACAACTGTTGACGGGATCGATGAAATACTGCTCGCGGGGGCCTTTGGCAGCAACATCGATATAGCAAGCGCTATCACGGTCGGCCTGCTTCCGAAAGTTGAACGCGAAAAAGTGCGCTTCATCTTCAACTCTTCAGGTCTGGGAGCCTGCATGGCTCTTGCCTCGGCTGATTTTTACCGCGCAACGGAACAAACAATGAGCAGGATGGAGTACATAGAACTATCTTCGCTGAAGGATTTTCAGAAACGTTTTATCAGATCGATGCTGTTTGTATAACGGCTTGTCAGGAGATGAAAAGGTATGAAAAAAATCAGGATATACTTCAATTCTGACCTTGTTGATCCGACGAATGGGATAATTGAGATCGAAGGACCTGAAGCAGCCGTCGATTTTTCCGCCCTTATCGAACATTACAGAACGCTGGGAGAAAACAACCTGAAATACGTGGAAAAATTCATCCCGCTGTGGGAAGAGGAATGGGGGCCTGAGCTGTTTGACCCCAAGGCCCGCGTCCTCCTCATGTCAGGTGAAAATATGAGAAAAAAGTTCGGTGATACCATAGACTACGGTGAAGCTGAGATATCCCTGTCAGCACTTATGGTCTGGACTGTGGGAGAGGCAATAGAGAAAAAAAGCGCAAGCTTAATGTCTCTGAGGGGAGACCTTATGTCCGGCTTTCTGCTTGATGTCGCGGGCTCTATAGCACTCTATGGCATGCACAGGGCCATGCTGGAATGGCTGAGTAAAAAAGTATACCGTGACCACTCAAAATACATATCCGCAGAGGTATATCCCGGCTTCAGGGAGGCCCCCCATGAGATCATGGACAGGATCGAAACGGCAGGCAATACAGAAAAGACGATAGGAGTCAGGGCTTTTGGTAAATCCATGCTCCAGCCGAGAAAGACACAGTGTTCCTTTGTCGGGTTCGGTACAAACGAGATCCTACTGCCGGCATCCGTACGGCCCTGCATGCCATGTTCAGGCAGGAAGTGCCTCTACTACCAGCTTGGAGGATGCCATATGGACGTGCTTAAGGACAGGCCTGTATAAGGAAACATACCGAGTCACTACAGAGCTTTCTTAGTTGCTTATCTGGGTCCGGACAAGCAACAACATTTGCGAAGCCATGCCTATCCTATCGCCGGACGAAAGAAAGAGCTGTTTCTGTGAGGTGGAAAAAGGCTTCACACCGGAACAGGTGGAGAAAGAAGCCGGCAGATGCCTCAGGTGCGACGTATTAAAAATAAGCATACTCTAGTGGCAGTCTTGATCTCTGTGGGGGGGATATTTCAATGACGCGCGAAAAACTTGCAATAGTCAGAGGCGGCGGAGATCTGGCAACAGGAATAATTTACAGACTCTGGAAAGCGGGTTATGCGGTACTTTCTCTGGAGACAGAGACACCTCTGGTCGTCAGGAGAACAGTATCTGTGGCCTCTGCTGTATTTGACGGATCGACAGTCATTGAAGACATGGAAGCGGTCAGGATAGATTCTCTGAAAGACTTTTCTTTTGACAGAGGCAGAATATCGGTACTGGTCGACCCGGAAGGGTCATCTATCGGCATACTGAAGCCGGACCTCGTCGTTGATGCCATTATGGCTAAAAAAAATCTTGGGACTGACAAGGGCATGGCGCCTCTGGTCATAGGGATAGGTCCCGGATTTTCAGCCCCGGAAGATGTACACGCGGTAATAGAGACAAAACGGGGGCATTACCTGGGAAGAGTCATAAGGAAGGGTTCGGCCATACCCAACACCGGAGTTCCCGGTCTGATCAGGGGTTACACAGTTGAGAGGCTTCTGAGGTCGCCTGCCGAAGGATATGTTGTGCTTGTAAAACAGATAGGTGACACAGTTATGCCGGGCGATGCTGTTGCATATGTTAAGGGCCTGCCGGTCTGTTCTCAGATCGAAGGAATAGTGAGGGGACTGATCCATCCTTCTGTAAAAGTCAGCAAGGGGCTGAAGATCGGAGACATTGACCCGAGAGGCGAGAGGGAGCATTGCTTCAGCATTACTGATAAGGCTCTTGCGATAGCCGGTGGGGTTCTGGAAGTGATAATGAGTTCTCCTAAATAGCAGCCTTCGTTCAAGGATCGGTTTGTTCCCTTAGGTCTCAAGAAAAAAGTAATTTACTATTTGGCAGCACCTGACCGATAAAGTTAGTGCTGCCAAAATTTTAATGACGGCACTAAAAGTTCATTGCTTTCAAACATTCTAATGTTGAAATTTAAAATCAATAGCAAAATAATATCTGGATTTAGTTTGATGCGAGCATGCTCATTCTGATCTTGTTGAAATTAGATTATGTAATTACAACAAAAAGATTTATAATACAAATTGTAACTGTTTCAGCTTTCGGTTTTTTGCAAAGCAGGCTTCCTGTAATGCGCGTTATTTCAAATTTTATATAAGTGTCAGATGTTGAGCGTTTGAGTAATATCTCAGGGGCTCGTTTTTGTGTACTCTCTGTGCAAAAATCCGGGAGGAGGTCTGAGTGGTGGATAAGAAAGAGTCACAGGACAGAAAAACGATAGTCTCCGCAGCAATGGCTGCCGCCTTTATATTTATCGTCTCTTCACTGGTGTTTATGAACAGTACCTATGATCAGGTCAAAGCAGAAATACTTGCCTCTATCCGCGATGTCGAAAAAAGAAACATTGCGCTGCTAAGGCAGAATCTTCTCATAAACAGGGATTTTGTCACCAGTATATCAATGACGCTGGGCAGGCTTACCCCCGAGCTCAACTCCCCCGAGGCTATCAGGTTTATCAGGGAGCAGAACCGTTTTACAGGTTTTGGCGCGCTCTACCTCATAAACAGGGATGGAAACATGTATTTTGGCAACCCCTTAAACAAAGGGGAACAGGAATACTTCAAAGGAATAATGTCAAAGAACCAGATCCATTCCAACATAAGGATCTCAGGATCCGGAAAGGGCGGATATCTGACGATCAACTCGGTGATAATAAACGACAGTAAAGCGATCGGAGTCCTCTCTGCAAGATTCTATCAGGACAAGCTCAACGAGTTGGTCACTTTCGACATCTTTGGGCAGGGCGGTTACTGTTACCTGCTTTCAAAAGACGGAGCAATAATAGCCAGGTCTGACAATCCGAAGGTCAACATGGACGCAGTTGCGCTTCCCGACCTCTTTTCTTCATCCTCCGGAGGTGAAGATGGAAGCAAATACTGTGCGACTATCGCCGGAGCTATGCAGAAAGGCCTCTCAGGCGAGATTATATATCCCACCAAAGGCGGGAATAAAGTGGTCAGCTATATACCGGTAGGAACGGCTGACCTTTACCTTCTCACCTCCGTTCCTGAAAATGTCGTCTTTGCCGCTGCCTCGGGTGATTTTTTCAAAGGGATCTTATTCGTTATGGTCTCTTTGGCCATCTTCGGATCATTTATGCTCTTCTTTTTCAGGACGATCAGGAAAAATTCTGAGATCATAAAAAGTACAAACAGGGAACTCTCTCTGATCTATGAAAGCATGCCGGGCGGGATAGTCCGCTATGTCCGTGAGGATCAGAAGTGGAGGATAAAATCTGCAAATGAAGGTTTTTACAGGCTTATAGGCTGTTCAAAAGAGGAGTTTGAAAGAAATTACGGGGGCAATATTTTCAAGATACTCTCGGAACCGATGCCGCGCGAGGCAAGGGAGGAATTCTGGTCCAAGATCGACAATGAGGAACTCTTCGAGACTGAACTGAAGCTGAACAGCGGCAGCGGGGACCCCAAGTGGGTCTGCATGAACATAGACTATATCAGGAATGAAGACGAGACCAGGGAAGTTGTGGCGATATTTTCAGACATAACAGGGATCAAGGCGGCAGACAGAGAACTCTATGTAAACAAGGAACAGTTCGATATAGTAAAGAGACTTACTAATGTCATATTCTTTGAATGGGACACAGAGACAGGCACTATTTCTCACTCTTCCAACTTCCTTGATTTCTTTGATCCTCTCGACAGTTATGAAAATTTTCCTTATAGCCTGAAAGGTTACGGGGCATTTTCACAGGAAGACGCTGAAGGCCTGATCACCCTGTTTGAAGAGTTCAGAGAGGGACTTACGGAGAGCGATGCGGAAGTCAAAGCGGTCAACAGGCATGGGGATTCACGATGGTATAAGGTCTCTATGTCTGCAATATTTGATGGCTCAGGCCGGCCTCTTAAGGTAGTCGGGATCCTCTCTGACATTGACGAACAGAAGCGGAAGCTTCAGACTGCGGAAGAGAGTGCCATGAAAGATCCTCTCACACAGCTCTACAATAAGGTTTCCACAAAAGCTCTTATTGAGGAATATATCAGTGCAAATCAGAACCAGGGAGCATTCATGATGCTCGACATCGACAATTTCAAGCGCGTGAACGATACACTGGGGCATCTATATGGAGATGCAGTGCTGAGTGAACTGGCGCATACCCTTAAGTCCCTTTTCAGGGATACGGACATAATAGGCAGGGTCGGAGGAGATGAGTTCGTGGTTTTCATGACGAACATAAATGAGCTTGCTGTGATCCGGACCAAGGCGGAAAGGATACTCAGTGCCTTTAAGCGCCCCTTCAGAACAGAAAATGCAGAACAGGGAATTTCCTGCAGCATAGGTGTATCAATATACCCCGGGCACGGCAGCACTTACGATGAACTGATGCAGAAGGCTGACAGTTCCCTTTACTTCTCGAAGAGCAGCGGCAAGGATCAGTGTACCCTGTACGCAGATGATGTCCAAAGCTGCGGTCTCTTTGCACTTGGCGAGGCAAGGGGCACGACTGAGATAGCAGTCCCTCACGGATTCGTTCAGAAGAACTTCAGAGAAAACGTAGCTGAGTACATCCTCAAGCTCTTTTATCAGTACGACGATGTTGATACCGCAGTGCCCATACTCCTTGAATTCGTCGGACACTCATTCAAGATGGGGCGCATGGACGTATCTGTCTTCTCTGATGACGATACCTACTACGAGATCCTGTACGAATGGTGTGACGATGGTGTTTCTCCGCTGAAGGAAGAAGGAAAGAGATTCCCTGCGGATGAGTGGTCCTCGATAAAGGCTCAGCTCGATGAGAACGACATACTGCTCTGTGAGGATGCGGATATTGGCATCCCTGATTGCCTTGAGAACGACCACATGAAGGTACGCGGCGTCAAGTCTACGATGCTGTGTTATATAGTTGAAAAAGGCAAGAGGAAGGCTGTCCTTGCCTTTGAATATTTAAAGGAGAAGCATCTCTTCACCAGAGAGGAAAAGGATACCATCAGGACAATATCGGACACCATAAGCCTATTTGTCCTCAGGGCAAGGGAGCGTGCCCTTTACAATGAAAAAGTATCTCAGATGAAAAACTGGGAAATTGTGCTCGACGAGACAGATGACGTAGTCTATGTAAGTGACGCTGAAAATTATGACCTGCTCTACCTGAACAAAGCAGGAAGAGAGCTGCCCTGGATCGTCGGAAGGGACTTCAGGTGCCGGAAGTGTCATGAGTTCTTCTTCGGGACGGATAAGCCCTGTTCTTTTTGTACTATGGACCTGCTCTCAAAGGATAAGTATTACATCTGGGAGCGGACAGACCAAAACTCCGGGAACCATTACATGCTTAAGGACAAACTTATTGACTGGAACGGTAGGCTTGCCAGGATAGAATGGGCTATCAACCTCACAGAAAAAGAGCAGCAGCAGAAGATACTCTCTTCGAGGCTAAAGATCGAAAAGGCGCTTCTGGAGGGGATCGGCGAGATGGCTTATGCAACAGACCTCGAAGAGTCGATGAACGTTATCCTCAGGCGCGTAGCTGAGCTTTACAAAGCCGACAGGAGCTATATGATGAGGATCAACGATGACGGGCGCACGATAAGCATGACCAACGAGTGGCTTGCGGAAGGAGTTGCACCCGCAATAGGCAACCTTCAGCATTTTCCGCTGTACAGGTCACCCCTGTGGCAAAAAGCATTCACGAAACAGGAAACAGTCTTCCTAAAGGATATTTCTGAGTTCAGGGAGACCTATCCTGAAGAGTACGAAAGGCTCGCGGTCCAGGGGATAGAGGAGATGTATGCCATACCGATAACGATAAAAGGAAAATTTTGGGGATTTCTCGGAGTCGATACACCCAGAAGATACAAGGGAGACATGTATGTCCTTGAATCCGTGGCATACTTTGTCGCGGACGAAATAAGCAAGAGGCGTCTCATAGAGTCGTCGGAGGGGAAAGGTGAATAAATCAGGATGAAGAGGGTATTCCGTTCCCTTTTATTCTGGGAGGGTCTTTCGTTTGCTGTTGCATTTATCGGCGGCAGGGCTATGAACGAGAGCTCCATGCTCTGGTACAGTGAACTGTCAAGATCATCTCTGACGCCTCCCAATATAGCCTTTCCGATAGTCTGGACGTTCCTTTATGCGCTGATGGGATATTCCGCGTACAGGGTCGTGAACAGAGCCAGTGCCGGTGTGCTGATACCCTATTTTGTCCAGCTTATCCTCAACCTGACCTGGAGCTGGGTATTTTTTTACTTCATGGAAACTAACGCAGGCCTGGTCAATTTATTCCTTCTGATCTTCGCCGTGCTTTGGACTGCCGCGGTCTTCAACAGACATGACAGGCTTGCTGCGGTGCTTCTCATACCATACATCCTGTGGGGATGTTTTGCCTTCTGGCTCAATTTATACATAGTCATACACAACTGACCGACAAATTATTTTTTAAACGCAGACAAGGAGGTCTCGCAATGAAAGAGATAAAGATGTTCATGTTTGAAAGCTGTCCGCACTGTGCAAAGGCGAGGAAGATAATATCGTCGCTTCTTGACTCCAACCCGGAATACAAAAAAATACCGTTTGTGATGATCGACGAAAAATTGCAGCCGGAAGAGGCAGAGAAGTGTGATTACTTCTACGTGCCATGCTTTTTTGTAGGAGACGAAAAGGTACATGAGGGAACAGTGGACGAAGAGAAGGTAAGGGCTGTCTTTGAAAAAGCAGCTGAATGACCGGGTCTGTGCAGGAGTGGTGAAAATGAAAGTTGACGATGTAGAAATATTGAAACTGATAGGCAACACTCCGCTCTATAAACTCAAGACAGAGACCGGGGGGGCTGGTGTCTGGATAAAACTGGAAGGTTCCAACCCAGGAGGATCGATAAAGGACAGGGCAGTGTGGGGAATGCTCAAAAGAGCTGAGCTCAGAGGCGACCTGAAGAGCGATACGGTCCTTGTGGAGCCGACAAGCGGCAATACAGGCATAGGACTTGCGCTGCTTGGAAGGGCTATGGGACTCAGGGTCGTTCTCACAATGCCTGAATCCATGTCGGTAGAGAGAAGAACGATATTATCCTCCTTCGGGGCGGAACTGCTCCTTACCCCTGCATCCATGGGAATGCAGGGGGCGGTCGATGCCGCATGCGAGTTCCTCTCAAAAGAGAAGAATGCGCTTATGCTGGACCAATTCTCAAACGAGGGCAATCCTTGGGCACATGAGATGACGACCGGCCCTGAGATCATGAGACAGATTCCAAAAAACAAAAAAATCGCTGCTTTTGTGGCCGGGTTTGGAACAGGCGGTACGGTAAGCGGTGTGGGGAAAGTCCTTCGAAGGGAATTTCCCGATGTCAGAATAATTGCTGTTGAACCACTTTCGAGCCCGCTTCTCACGGAAGGAAGGGCAGGTCCCCACAAGGTTCAGGGGATAGGGGCCAACTTTGTGCCAAAAAATCTCGACAGGAGCGTGGTCACAGCCTATGAAAGGGCAAGTGACGAAGACGCCCTCAGGACAGCAAAGTGGCTGGCATCCGAAGAGGGGCTTTTCAGCGGGATATCAACGGGTGCAAACGTATGGGCGGCGCTGCAGGAGGCAAAAAAACTGCCGAAGGAGAGCATCGTGGTCACGGTCCAGCCCGACAGAGGAGACAAGTATCTGAGTATTTTTTCGGCATAGGAGTCAGGGACCGATCCACACTGCCGGGGAGGAATGAGATGTCAGGGTACGATAAGATAGAAATTATAAAAGATTCGAATGTCGCTGTGATAAGGCTGAATTCACCCGCGACGATGAACGCCCTTGAAAGCCGACTCTTTGAGGAACTCTGCGAGGCGACAGCAGATGTTGAGCGGGACAGTTCCGTCAGGGCTGTAGTGCTTACAGGCACCGGGAGGGCCTTCTGTGCGGGCGGCGACCTGAAGAGGTTTTCAGAGGGATTTGATGCCAACGAAGGGTATCTATACATGAAAAGGTTTGCCCCGTGGGTGAAGCAGTTTGCGGGGATGTGCAAGCCCACCATTGCAGCGGTCAATGGCTACGCTGTAGGAGCAGGTTTCTGCATAGCACTCCACGCGGACATGATAATCGCTTCTGAAGATGCGAAGTTCGGAATGGCATTTGCAAATGTGGGTCTTATCCCCGACCTCGGAGGGCTTTATGCCCTTCCGAGACTGGTAGGACTTCAAAAGGCAAAGGAACTGGTCTTGACCGGACGGAACATCAGCGCCGGGGAGGCGAAAGATATCGGCATAGTCAACATGACATTCCCCGCTGGGAGCTTATATGAAGAGGTCATGAAGGTTGCGGAAAAAATCGCTCAGGGACCTCCCATAGCTCACAGGCTGGCAAAAGCGCTGATCAACGGCTCAGACGCAATGACGCTGGATCAGCTGATGGAGCAGGAAGCCCTCCTCCAGGCACAGTGCATACAGACCGAGGATCACAAAAACGCAGTCGATGCATTTTTCAAAAAGGAAAAGCCGGTGTTTAAGGGGAGATGAAAGAGGCCGGGAATTTGCAGCCTTTGGCTGCGGAGAATTCGCGTCCTTCGGCCGCTGGAGAATTTGCTCGCTTCGCATCGCGGAGAATTTGCCGGAAGACCCCCCGGCGGTTAATGAAAGTCTTTTATATCGTCGTCCCCGAGTGCTTGAATCGGGGACCATGCGGCTCTAGATACTTGCTATTACTATTCTTTTGAACCTAAACAAAAAGCACCATCGTTTCCGATGAGATCATTCCGGAAAGATGGTGCTTTTGAATCTCCGCGGCCTTTGGCCGTAATTCTCCGCGATGCAAAGCGAGCAAATTCTCCGCAGCGTTTCTCAGCTGCAAATTCTCCAGCGGCCGAAGGACGCGAATTCCCCGGCGGATGCAGTCTCCTTCAGCTTTTAACAATTGCTTCGCCACTGCTTCACAATTGCTTCACAGCGATCGGATATCGCTGCTTCACGACTTTTAAGACGGCTCAGCCGTCTTTAAAGTCTATAGGCCACCTCGGGCGCCGCAGGCAGGTTTGCAAGCTCAGTGCGGCTCTCAGCGACAGCGGACGCTCTCTTCTTTGACCACTCTTCAAGTCTTTTCGACAGGTCTGTGTCATTGATGGCTATTATCCTTGCCGCCATCAGGCACGCGTTCAGTGAGGCGTTGAGGCCTACTGAGCCTACGGGGATTCCGGGAGGCATCTGTGTAACTGAGAGCAGTGCGTCAAGCCCGTCGAGCGCTCCGCCTTTGACAGGTACGCCAATGACCGGGAGAGTCGTAGCGGCTGCCACGACTCCGGGCAGGGCGGCAGAAAGGCCGGCCGCAGCGATAATGACCTTTATCCCTCTTTGGGGGGCATTTGCAGCATATCCCTCCACGTCTCGCGGAGTCCTGTGAGCGGAGGCTATCGCAACTTCATAGGGGATCCCGAGTTCATCGAGTACCTTGACACCCTTTTCTATCACAGGGATGTCCGATGCCGATCCCATTATTATTCCGACCACGGGTGTCGTCACTGTTTATCCTCACCTTTCAAAGATTTGTCTCCGATATCCTTCCTGTAGTGCGCGTCCCTGAAGTAGACGGTCTTTACACGCCTGTATGCAAGTTCTTTTGCTTCCTTTAGAGTGGGAGCCATTCCTACAACGGTGAGAACCCTTCCTCCGGATGTGACTAGGGTGCCTGTGTTGTCATGTGCCGTTCCGGCGTGGTAGATGTAGGTGTCATGGACTTCCTCGTCGCGTATCACTATCTCATATCCTGTCTGGTACTTGTCCGGGTATCCTCCCGAAGCCATGACCACCCCAAGAGCGACACGTTCGGGGGCGGGCCATTCTGCCTTCGACAGGTCGCCTTTGCAGCATGCAAAGATCGCCTCCCCGAAATCCCCCCCAAAGACAGGAAGTACGACCTGTGCTTCAGGGTCTCCCAGCCTTACGTTGTATTCCAAAACAGAGAGCGATCCGTCGGGTTTTATCATGATGCCCGCGTAGATGACCCCGCAGAATGGTATACCCTCCTTCTTCAGTCCCTCCAGAGTGGGCATGAGGACGATATCTTCAACCTTTTTTAAAAAAGCATTGTCCACCCAGGGAACAGGGGAATAGGCTCCCATCCCGCCTGTGTTGTTGCCTTTGTCTCCGTCAAGCGCGCGCTTGTGGTCCTGGCTGGAAGGGAGGATCCTGACTGTTTCCCCGTCAGTTATAGCGAGGATCGTCATCTCCTGTCCTTCGACAAAGTCCTCAACTATTATGTTTTTGCCGGCCGAGCCGAGTATCATATCGTCCAGCATCATACTGCAGACTGTCATTGCCTCTTCTTTTGTATCAAGGAGGAATGCACCTTTGCCGGAAGCCAGCCCGTCAGCCTTTACGACGTATGGGGCAGATCTTCTGTCGACAGCAGCCCCGCACTCCTCTATCGTCTGGCAGCATTCGAAAGAAGATGTAGGTATCCCGTGCTTCTTCATGAAATTTTTTGAAAATATCTTGCTTCCCTCAAGCTGTGCTCCAAGTTTTCCGGGACCCATGACAAGTATGCCCGCAGCTCTGAGCGCATCGGCTGTACCCGCTACAAGGGGGGCTTCAGGTCCGATGAATACCAGGTCTATGTCAAGCCTTTTGCATAGTGCCGTCATCTGGAAGGGATCGGACGGATTTCCCGCATGGCAGGCCGCCAGTTTGGATATTCCCGGGTTTCCCGGACAGCAGTGGAGTTTTGTGACTACCTTGGATTTTGAAAAAGCGTGGACGATGGCATGTTCACGGCCGCCGCCCCCGAGGACCATTATTCTCATAAATGTCCCTCCTTAGTGCCTGAACGTCCGGCCGCTGCCGACGAACATGCTTATTCCAAGCTCTTCAGCCCGATCGAATATCTCTTTGTCCTTTATGGAACCTCCCGGCTGTATCACTGCGCTGACTTCCTCTCTTGCGGCAAGTTCTACGGTGTCGGGGAAGGGGAAGAATGCGTCTGATGCAAGCACTGCCCCTTTTGCCTTTTCACATGCAAGCTTCAGCGCATACTCTGCCGCGTCCACCCTGTTGGTGAAGCCTCCGCCGATCCCTACCGCGGCTCCGTTCTTTACGAGGACGATAGCGTTGCTCTTTGTTATCGCAGCGGTCTTCCAGGCAAAGATAAGGTCATCCCAGAGGTCAGGTCTTGCCTTGCCGATCCACTTGCCTTCATTCATTTTGGGAAGAGGTGGGAGCATGTCTTCCTGGACAAGGTAACCGCAGCGATTCCCCGTCATCTGAAGCTTTGGGGCATATCCCGGAGTTATTGTAAGGACACGCAGATTGGGCTTCTTGTCCCTGAAAAATTCAACGACTCCCTCCGCGTATGAGGGGGCGGCGACTATCTCAAAGAAGGTCTCGGTAATGACCTTCGCAGTCGCCATGTCCACACATCTTGTCATTCCGATGATGCCGCCGAATGCTGAGATCGGGTCGCACTCCAACGCCTTCCTGAATGCATCGAGCGGGGTCCTGCCATGTGCCGTTCCGCATGGAGTCGTGTGCTTGACTATGGTGCATGCGCATTGGTCCTGAAATACGGAACAACCTCTCAGAAGCGTGTCAAGGTCGAGTAGGTTGTTGTATGAGAGCTCCTTGCCTGAGTGCTGCTCAAACGGCTGTTTTTCAAGCGGGGGCAGGAAGAGGGCAGCCTTCTGGTGAGGGTTCTCCCCGTATCTCAGATCCTGCACTTTCCGTAAAGGAAGTATCTTGTCTTCTCCCGCCTCTTCAGCAGTTCCTGTCTCGGAGCAAAGCCCCTTGTATATAGTGGCGTCATATGATGCTGTAAGGCGGAAGGCCTTCAGCGCCAGCTTCTGTTTGAATTCAAGGGGAAATTCCTGCCTCTTCTCAAGTTCTTCGAGGACGCTTCCGTAATCTGCAATGTCAGTCACGACTGCAACGTGGTAGTAGTTTTTTGCAGCCGCTCTAATGAGCGAGACTCCTCCGATGTCGATCTTCTCAATAAGCTGGTCAAGGTCGGCTCCCTTTTCGGCCGTCTCTTCGAAGGGATAGAGCGTGCAGACCACAACGTCGATAAGCGGGATCGAAAACTTTTTCCTGTCTTCATCGTCCTGTGCCAATCCTCTTCTTGCAAGGATCCCACCCATGACAGCCGGATGCAGGGTTTTCACCCTGCCGCCAAGGATCGCGGGAAGTCCTGTCATGTCAACAACTTCCGTAACCTTAAGCCCGCCCTCTTCAAGATGTTTTGCAGTTCCTGAGCTGGAAACTATTTCGTATCCGTGGGCAGCCAGGCCCTTTGCCAATTCGAGCACGCCCGTCTTGTCCCAGACAGAGATGAGCGCTTTTCTGGTCTCCATCATCACTATTCCTCCCGCTCTTCAATTGATATAGGATTTTCTTCAAAGTGTTTTTTCAGGGTCTCACTGTATATCCTGTGTTCGACCCTGTGAATTTTCTCTTCAAGCATCTCGATCGTATCATCAGGAAGGATGTCTACCCGTTCCTGTGCAAGTATCCTGCCGTGGTCGACCTCTTCATCGACTACATGGACTGTGACACCGGTATGGCCGGCCTTAGCCTCCCATGCGTCGCGGATGCCGTGTGCCCCGGGAAAAGCAGGCAGCAGCGCGGGATGGATGTTTATTATCCTGTCAGGGAACCTCTTCACGAATGCGGGCGACAAAATTTTCATAAAACCGGCAAGTATTATCCAGTCTGTCTTCGTCTCTTCGACAGCCTTTGCTATAGCCTCCTCCGCAGAATTCCTGCCGTCCCTCTTGTAAAAAAACACACGGGTGGGCGCCCCAAGCGCTGCCGCGGTCCCCAGTCCCCTTGCGTTTATGTTGTCGCTTCCGACGAATGAGACCTCCGCCGGAAGTTCACCTGTGATGCATGCCTTGAGGATGACTTCCATGTTTGATCCTGTACCTGAGATAAGGATCGCTATGCGCGGGAGGCACACTTAACTACCCTTCCTATCTTCACAGGGCTTTCGCCTAATTCGGAAAGAGCGCCTTCGATAAGACGTACCTCTTGCGGGTCGACGATAAATACATATCCGATACCGAGGTTGAAGACTTTCCTCATTTCATCCTCTTCTATCCCAGCGCTCTGGATAAGACCGAAAATTTTAGGGCGTTCCCATGAGCTGAAGTCGATATCTATGTCGAGTCCTTTGGGGATCACCCTTATCACATTCCCGTACATGCCCCCGCCGGTTATGTGAGCCATTGCGTGTATAGTCCCGGTGTCGACAGCTGCCAGAGCAGGCTTTACATAAAGCCTGGTCGGTTTCATGACTGCTTCGGCGATCGTCTCGCCCCAGCCTTCCGGAACCGTGTCAAGGCCGGCGGCCAGACCGTCTTTGCCAAGTGCCTTCCTGACAAGGCTGTAGCCGTTGCTGTGGGCTCCGGAGCTTCTGAGTCCCAGAAGCACGTCGCCCTCTTTAACATTTTTCCCGTCAATAATTTTGTCCTCGTCGATCATGCCTACGGCAAAACCTGCGAGATCAAATCCCTTTTCACCGTAAACATCGGGCATCTCTGCCGTCTCCCCGCCGAGCAGTGCGCACATGCTTTCATCGCAGGCGTCGAGTATGCCCTCTAGGATCTCACCGAATATCCCTGCGTCCAGCTTTCCGCATGAGGCGTAATCCAGGAAGAAGAGGGGCCTTGCGCCTCCTGTGACGAGGTCGTTGACGTTCATGGCTACAAGATCCTGACCCAGGCCGCGGTATATGCCGGTCTCCTTTGCAAGTTCGAGTTTGGTGCCTACTCCGTCACAGCATGCGGCAATGCATTTTCCTCCGCCTATCCTGTAGAGTCCCGCAAAGCCTCCCACGCCGCCTACGCAGTTTGGGTCTTTGGGGCGTTGCTTCAGCATTTCCTTTATTGTCTCGACCCATAGGTCGCCGGCCTCTATGCTGACGCCTGCCTTTTCGTAAGTGAGGTTTTTATCCAAGATCACACACCCGCTTTCAGATCGGTCTCGTCAAGATATTTGCCCGTGAAACAGGCCGTGCATATCTGATCATCCGGAAGGCCTATGGCCTTTGTAAGATTATCTTCGCTCAGGTATTCAAGTGAGTCCGCCCCGACCTTTCTGCAGAGTTCGGGAATAGTCATCCTGACAGCCGCAAGGGTCTCTTCCTTTCTGGTGTCGATCCCGTACATGCATGGGTGAAGAACGGGAGGGGAGGCTATTCTGAGATGTACCTCGGATGCGCCTGAGTCTCTTATCATCGAGACTACCCTCTCTGCAGTGGTCCCTCTGACGATCGAATCATCGATCACGACTGCTTTCTTTTTGTCGAAAACTTCCGATATCGGATTCAGTTTTATTTTAACACCGAGTTCGCGGACTTTCTGTGTAGGCCGGATGAACGTCCTTCCCACATATCGGTTCCTGACGACTCCCATTTCAAACGGGATCCCGGATCTTTCGGCGTAACCCACAGCCGCTATTGTGCCGCTGTCAGGCATGCCTGCGGTTATCTCGGCAGCGGTACATGGCGCCTGTTCAGCAAGAAGCCTTCCCATCTCTTTGCGTGCCTCATAAACGGACCTTCCGTCAATTATGCTGTCGGGCCGGGCAGTGTAAACGTACTCGAAAGAACATCTCATGCCGCGGCAGCACTCATGGTTAAGCCGGAGGTTCCTTATGCCTCTCTCGTCGATAACAGCTATCTCACCGGGTTCTACGTCGCGGATGAGTTTTGCCCCGACGATGTCAAGTGCGCATGATTCAGATGCCGCATAGTAATTGCCGTCCCTTTCCCCGATCACAAGAGGCTTGAACCCCCATGGGTCGCGGGCTGCAACCAGTGTGCCGTTGATAAGTACAATAACAGCATATGACCCTTTAATTTTTCTGAGGGAGTCAATAAATGCATCCAGCGGCTGCATGTGTGATTTGTGCGCCATCAGGTGGATGATGGCCTCCGAATCAGTTGATGACTGGAAGATGGCCCCCTGTTTTTCAAGCTGCGATGTAAGTTCCTTAAGGTTGGTAATTAGGCCGTCATGTGCAACAGCGACCGTGCCCCTTGCATAATTTGCACCTACCGGGAGAACATTGTGGAGCTGGGAACCGGGCAGCGGGGTATAACGAACATGACCTATCGCGCAAGGCGCGTTTTTCTCAGTGAGGCACTTCTGTTCTATAGCATTGTGAAGCAGTCCCATGCCCTTTGCGGCTTCGATCCGTCCGCCTTCGCTCCATGCAATGCCGGCGCACTCCTGTCCCCTGTGCTGGAGGGCGTATAATCCGAGGTAAACTTCCTCCAGTACGGACCTGCCTGATTTGCTGTAAGCCCCGAATATCCCGCTCATTATTTACTCAGATATCCTCTTCCAGATCTCTTCGTATGCTCCAAGCACGTTTCCCAGGTCCTTGCGGAAGCGGTCCTTGTCCAGACGGTCTCCGGTCGAGCTGTCCCAGAAACGGCAGGTGTCCGGTGAGATCTCGTCGGCAAGCATCAGCTCACCCTTTGCATCCTTGCCGAACTCAAGCTTGAAGTCTACCAGCACTATATTCTTAGCCGCAAAATATTCGGTCAGCACTGAATTGACCTTCAGTGATATCTCTTTTATCTTTGCTATCTCTTCCTCCGTGGCCCAGCCGAAGAGGATAGCGTGGTCTTCCAGGATAAGCGGATCGCCCAGTTCGTCGTTTTTGTAGCAGAACTCGACTAGGGGACGTGGAAGCCTCATTCCTTCCTTCACGCCGAGCCTTTTGCAGAGCGAACCGGTCGTGATGTTCCTCACTATAACTTCCAGGGGAACGATCGAGACTCTTGTCACTTCCTGATGGATATCGTCTATCTGCTTTATGAAATGCGACCCGATGCCCTTCGATTTAAGGTATCCGAAGAGCTTTGAACTGATCTTATTGTTGAGCTGCCCCTTACCGCTCATGGTCGCCTTCTTCTCTCCGTTGAAAGCCGTGAAGCTGTCTTTGTACTCTACTATGACAATATCCGGGTCGTCCGTGGTGTAGAGCCTTTTTGCCTTGCCTTCATAGATAAAATCCTTTTTATTCAATTCCATTTTCAGCACCTCCAAAAAATATATGTGAACAGTATCTATTGTTTCGTAAAATTTGGATCAGACTTCCAGAAGATCAGAGTAATCCTCGTTTTCCAGATAACTTCCGTCAAAGCATGCCGTACACAGTTCCGACGACGGAAGTCCTATTGCGTCTCTGAGCTGTTGACAGGTCAGGTATTCAAGGGAATCGGCCCCGATCTTTCTGCAGAGGGACGGGATGTCCATCTGCGCAGCGGCAAGTTCGTCCGAACTCGGAGTGTTTATCCCATAATAGCAGGGGAAGCAGACAGGGGGTGACGCGATCCTCAGATGGACTTTTTTTGCCCCGCTCTCCCTTATCATTGATATGATCCTGCCCGCCGTAGTCCCGCGTACAAGGGAGTCGTCGATGACCACGGCCTCCCGGCCCATGAAGGCCGTACGCTGTGGGTTGAGCTTGATCTTGACCCCAATATCCCTGACAAGCTGAGTAGGCTGTATGAATGTCCTTCCTACATACCTGTTCCTAACTATACCCATCTCGAAGGGGAGTCCTGCCTTCTGTGCGAATCCCAGAGCCGCCAGTGTTCCGCTGTCGGGCATTCCCGTCACGACAGAATTTTGGGGGACATCCAGATCTGCGAGTTTTACGCCAAGCTCTTTCCTTGCCCTGTAGACTGACCTGCCGTCTATCACGCTGTCCGGCCGTGCAAAATATACGTATTCGAACGAGCAGTGGCATCTTTTCGGCGGCAGGACAGGGAGTTTTCGCGAAATCATCCCCCTTCTGTCGATCACGAGGATCTCTCCGGGTTCAACGTCACGGACTATCTCCGCCCCCAGTATGTCAAGTGCGCAGGATTCCGAGGCGACGTATATAGTCTCATTTTTCTGCCCTATGATCAGAGGCCTGAAGCCCCATGGGTCCCTTGCCGCGATCAGGCATCCTTCGAAAAGGACCGCAAGGCTGTATGCCCCCTGTATCTTTGCGAGGGATCTTTCAAGGGCTTCAAGCTGCACTACCCCGGGCTGGTGTGCCATAAGCTGAAGGATGGTCTCCGTATCGGATGATGTGTGGAATATTGCGCCCTTGTTTTCAAGATAACTGCTCAGCCCCTGGGCGTTTGTCAGGTTGCCGTTATGAGCGATAGCCACAGGCCCCTGCGAGTAGTTCGCCCCTATCGGCTGACAGTCGTCTACTCTCGTGCTTCCTGCAGTGGCGTATCTCACATGTCCTATGGCGGTGTATGCATCTATCTTTGAAAGGCAGCTCTGGTCAAGAGCTTCGTGGACCAGCCCCATCCCCTTCTTGATGTTTACGTTCCCCTCTGCGATCCATGCCACTCCGGCAGAAAGCTGGCCTCTGTGCTGCAGAGCGCAGAGACCAAGATATACATCCTCGAGCACCGGGGCGCCGTTAATGCTGTAAGCGCCGAAAACGCCGCACATTTTTAGAAGCCGCCCTCCGTGAAAACTTTTTTCAACTTTGAGAGATCAAGGCTGAACATATCTTTCCATTCAAACTTATCTCCACCGACAGTACCGATCTTTGTGCAGGCATAACCGTCCCAGATCTTTTCAAAAGAGTTGGCTTTCTCTTTGGGGACTGCATATATGGCTCTTGCACCACCTTCTGAGAAGAGAAGCTCTTCTGCCGAGAGTGATAAGCTTATATCAACATTTATGCCCCTGTCTGAGGCTATCGCCTCGTTTGCAATCGCAATAGCAAGACCGCCGCCTGCAACAGCGCGTCCGGAAGATGCGGCTCCGGAAGAAGCAGTTTTCATTGCCCTTTCCCTAAAAGCCGTCTCCTTATCATGATCCGGTCCGACTGTTTTACCGAGAGGTCTCCCATTTTTCATTACCTGGTAGCGTGAGGCTCCCAGTGAACCGCAAATATCTCCGACAACGTAGAGAATGTCTCCGGTTTGTGCATTTCCTGATTCCAGTCGTCTGTTTCTGTTTACAAGAAGTCCCGCAGTCACGACGAGGGGAGTGGGGTAGATCTGTCCGCTTGCCGTTTCGTTGTAAAGGCTCACGTTTCCTGAAACTACCGGACAGTCCAGATCCCTGCACGTATCCGCAAGCCCCTTGATGCACTGCTCGAGTTCGTAGAATTTTTCCGGGGTTTCGGGTGAGGCGAAGTTGAGACAGTTCGTCATCCCAAGGACTTCAGCCCCGGCTACCCAGAGTCCCCTGAGCGAAAGGGCCATCGTCTCTGAAGCTCCCATGTAGGGGTCTGTCCAGCATTTGTTAGGTTCAGCCTCCATAGTAAGCAGGCATGCCCTTTCGGTTTGCGGCACTTCGACAACGGCTGCAGGCGCGCCCGGTCCCTCGATGGTATGCAGCTGGACCATTGAGTCATACTGCTCCCATATATTATGCTTGCTTCTTCCGTTAGGGCAGCTTATAAGGGACAAGAGATCCGACTCCGGATCCTTTGAGATCAAGGAAGACATATTTATTGTGCCTCTTTGAATAATATCCGCAGGCTCTGACGACGGCCAAATCACTTCCGGTGTGTCTCCCAGAATGGATGTGGGAAGGTCAGCCACCAGTTCTCCATTTTCATATACCCTGTAACGGTGCGAATCAGTCATGATCCCGACTACAGCGCAGTCCAGCCCGTAATGAGCAGCCAGTGCAAAGACAGGATCAAGCTTGTCCTCTTCAACTATAAGAAGCATGCGCTCCTGTGACTCGGAGAGGAATATCTCCCACGGAGCCATTCCCTTTTCCCTCAGGGGGATCTTTTCAACGGTAATGTCTATGCCACACCCGCTCTTGTGGGCTATCTCGCTTGAAGAGGAGAGTATCCCCGCCGCTCCCATGTCCTGCATCGATGCGATCAGGTCTTTGTCAAGAAGATCCATGCAGCATTCAATCAGGAGTTTTTCCTCGAACGGGTCCCCGATCTGTATCTGCGGTTTGCTTGCCTTCGAGTCCTCATCCAGTTCACGGGAGGCGAATGAAGCTCCTGCGATCCCGTCGCGTCCCGTCTTGGAACCCAGGAGCACCGCAAGGTCTCCGCTCTTCGCGGTCTGCGAGCTTGCCATCTTGTCAAGGCGGACGAATCCTGCGCTGAAAGCGTTTACAAGAGGGTTGTCAGTGTAACAGGGGGAGTAGAAGGTCTTTCCTCCGACAATGGGCACACCGACAGCGTTCCCGTAAGCTCCGATCCCCTCAACTATTCCTTTGGAGAGATTTTCTGTTTTTTTAAGTGAAGGATCGCCGAAGAAGAGTCCGTCCATCGATACCGTCGGACGTGCTCCCATGGCTATTATGTCCCTTATTATCCCGCCGACCCCAGTGGCGGCTCCCTGAAACGGGGCAACAGCTGAAGGATGGTTGTGACTTTCAACTTTAAAGGCAAATCCCCAGCCTTCGCCCATGTCAACTACCCCGGCATTTTCTCCCTGTCCCTGGAGCACATATCTGCCGGTCGAGGGGTAAGTCTTAAGGAGCCTCTTGGTCGACTTGTAACTGCAGTGTTCAGACCACATGACCCCGATCAGCTGTGTTTCAAGTGGGTTGGGCTCTCTTTCAAGAAGTTCGTTAATGCGTTTATATTCCGAGTCGGAAAGACCGGCGCTCTTGTAGTCCATCAGCATGCACCTCTTTCTTTGAAAGCCCCTGCGATCGAATTCCAGAACCTGATGCCGTCCGTACCTCCGTTAAGATGAGGGATCGTTGCACGTTCGGGATGGGGCATCAGTCCAAGTATATTTCCTTTTTCACTGCATATCCCTGCAATGCCGTTCAATGCGCCGTTAGGTGCGTATTCCGCTCCGGCCCTGCCTGTCTTTGGGTCTGCATACCGGAAGACCACGCGTCCTGCCTCTTCCAGTTTTTTCAGCTCGTCATCGGGAAGGAAAAACAGCCCCTCGTGGTGGGCTATGGGAAACTGCATGACATCTCCCTCTTTCAGGCCCGCAGTGAATTTGTTGTCTGTACGTTCCACCCGGACATGACATCTGCGGCATATAAAGGTGAGGGAGGTGTTTGGAAGCAGGGCTCCCGGCAGCATTTTTGTTTCGGTCAGGATCTGGAACCCGTTGCAGATCCCCAGCACCAGCCCGCCTCTGTCCGCATGCTCCCTTACGGCCTTTATGATCGGCGACCTTGCTGCCATCGCCCCTGAACGGAGATAGTCTCCGTACGAAAAACCACCCGGCAGTACCACAAGGTCCGTTCCGGAGGCAAAATTATCATTTTCATGCCATACCATATCTACAGCGGTGTTCAGTGATTCGCTCACAGCCCGCTGGACATCTCTGTCGCAATTGCTCCCGGGAAAGACGACGACGGCAGTTTTCATCACAATTTTTCCCTTACTGAAATATTAAAGGTCTCGATCAGGTCGTTGCAGAGAAGGTCTGAACACATGGACTCGAGATCTTTAACGGCCTCTTCCTTTGTCGGCGCATCAAGCTGCATCCTTACTATCTTGCCGACCCTTACCTCGTTGATCCCCTTGTACCCCAGGTGAGTCAGTGTTTTCTCCACTGCCTTGCCCTGCGTGTCCAGCACACCCTCGCGCGGTGTTATAAGTACTTCAGCCTGAAAGATCATACAGACGGCCTCCTTAAGTTGTTTGTTGGTTTAGAACGAATTGTTCACCAGCTTGTTCATAATATATTCCCCTATAAAATAAATGTCAACCATAATTGCCCTTTTTTATTTTGTGAAACACTAAATAATACGGAACATTGAAACAAGGGGAAAATAGTCCGTATTTAGTTTAAAATGTCATCCGATCCATTGGCAATAAGAATTCAGGGTGGTTAATAACAAATGTGAAATATGACAAAAAATTGACATCTTGTTACTCAATTAACTATAATAAGCCAGTCACTGATACACCAGAGTTTTCTGGTCTTAGCAACTTAATCATTATTACAGGAGGTCGATTTTCAATGCAACTCAGAAAGCGTTCCATGTTTGCGGTACTTATGGTTTTGGTCTTCTCTATGATGGTCTGTTAGTCAGCGTTTGCTGCTGACAAGGTCATCAAGATAGGCGCGCTCTTCCCCCTCACAGGTCCGGCAGCTGTTTCCGGACAGAACTGCGTCAATGCTGTTCTTGCGGCAGCAGATGTCATCAACAAAGCCAACCCGGATATCAACGCTCCTCTTGCGGCAAAGGAAGGCCTTCTGGACGGATACAAGATCGAAATAATCAAGGCCGACCACCAGGGAAAACCGGATGTCGCCAAGTCAGAAGCAGAGCGTCTTTACAACCAGGAGAAAGTCTTTGCGGTGATCGGATGCTACAACAGCTCAGCCACAAAACCGGCGAGTGCTGTTGCAGAGCGCGCAAAGAAGATTTTCATGTGCGGATGCTCGAGCTCCGCGGCTCTCACAGAGCGCGACTACAAGTACTTCTTCCGCCACGCTCCGACAGATGCGATCGAATCAAAGGAATTTGTTGATTACATCGAATATCTCAACAAAGAGAAAAAAGCAGGCATCAAGACCCTTGGAGTTATCTACGAGAACACAGAATTCGGAAAGCACGCTGCCGAAGAGGCTCACAAGGCTGCAAAGGCGATCGGTCTTAAAGTCGTAGCCGACGTTCCCTTCAACAACGGCGCAACCAACCTCAACAGCGAAGTCCAGACCCTTAAGGCTGCAAACCCCGACGCGGTCTTCGGCGCAGCACTTGGCGGCGACTACTCACTGTGGGTCCGTACGATGAAGCAGGTAAACTGGCTGCCGAAGATAGCCCTCAACTACTGCACCGGCTATCAGAACCCTGCAGTCCAGAAAGAACTTGCAGGTGACGGCGACCACTTCATGGGCGGAATGGGATATTCACCTGCACTCGCGAAGGAATTCATGCCCGAAGCGATAAAGATCGAGAAGAAATACTATACCCCAAGAAGCAACCAGCCTTTTGACAGCGACTCCATCCAGGAAGGCGTAATGCTCTTCGTGCTCGCACAGGCGATAGAGAAGGCCGGATCCCTCGATACCGAAAAGGTCGTACAGCTTCTCAGGACCGAAGAGTTCCCCTCAGTGATGTCTCTCAGCGGAAAAGTCAAGTTTGAGCCCGGCGGACAGAACGTCTATGCACTCAGCGTCATCACACAGATAAAGGACCAGGACTACAAAACAGTCTTCCCGCTTAAGTACAAGAAGTCGGAGCCTGTATTCCCCATGACCCCGTGGGACAAACGCTAGTCGATCTTACAGCTTAGGCGTTATGAGGCGGGGCGAGCGATTGCCCCGCCTCTTTTAGGGAGGTTTTTACAGTGAGTAACTTTTTGCAGGTTTTAATAGACGGGATCCTCAGCGGACTCCTTTACGCGCTTGTCGCGGCGGGACTAAGCATGATGTGGGGAGTTATGGACGTCATCAACTTCGCACACGGAGAATTCCTGATGGTTGCAATGTACCTCTGCTACTGGATAGGTGAAATACTTGGAATTGACCCGCTATTCTCATGGATAGCCGGCGGAATATTCCTGTTCCTTATGGGAGCCCTGACCTACAGGCTCATAATAAAGAACAGTCTCGGAAAAGCCGCGATGGCACCGCTGCTCGCGACATTCGGCCTTTCAATGCTCCTTAAAAACTTCTGCATGAACCGCTTTACCCCCAACTTCCGTTTGCTGTCCGGAACAATAATGGAAGGCAAAACATTTGAGGTGGCAGGTGCGATCGTATCGCTGCCCCAACTTGTAACAGCCATCTTCTCATTGGTGGTCCTGCTAGGCGTCTACTGGCTCATTAAAAAGACAAGGGTGGGCTGGGCCATCCAGGCTACGGCCATGGACAAGGAAGCAGCCGAACTGATGGGGATCGACACCGAAAATATTTATCTGCTCGTCTTTGGGATCGGCGGTGCCTGTGTCGGCGTAGCGGGCGGACTTATGACTACATATCTGGCAGTTCACCCCGAAGTCGGTGGGCTCTTCAGCCTTATCGCATTTGTGGTCGTTGCGCTCGGAGGTTTCGGAAGTATTCCCGGAGCCCTCTTTGCTGCGCTGCTGATCGGGCTTGTCGAGTCCTTCGCGGGATTCTATGTGGCTGCGGTCGTTAAGTACGTGGCAGTATTTGCCATCTATCTTGTTGTAATTCTAATAAGACCTAAGGGTCTGTTCGGGTGGTGACGGCGATGTTTAAAGAAAAATCAGACAAACTCTGGTATGGATTCCTTGCTGCCGCCGTCGTGCTGCCTTTTATCCCGGGTGTCATAGGCGGATCCTTCTTCGGCCACGTCGCGACTATGATACTGCTTTATGCGGCCATGGCACAGTCCTGGAACATAATAAGCGGTTACTGCGGACAGACTTCATTCGGACACTCTGTCTTCTTCGGTATCGGTGCTTACGGGGCGTCACTGGCAGTGGTCACTTTCGAGAGCCTTCCCTGGTACGGCGCGCCGCTCGGAATGGTCGTCGCAGCTCTCGTATCAGTCATAATCAGCTATCCCTGCTTTAAGCTCAAGGGACACTACTTCGCGATAGCGACATTCGCGATCGTAGAAATATTCAACCGTCTCTTTATGATATGGGATGCTGTGGGAGGAGCATTGGGGCTTGACTATCCCATCCTTCCCGACGGATGGAAGAATTTCTCCTGGTCCGACACGAAGAACGGCTATTACCTCGGAGCGCTTGCCATATTTATCCTTGTCTTCAGTATCGTCAGGTGGATAGAGAGACACAGGATGGGATACTACCTGAGAGCCGTACGCGAAGGACAGGAGACCGCTGAATCCCTCGGAGTCAACAGCACCGTCGTTAAACTCTCTGCAATGGCCCTTTCGGCGTCTTTGGCAGCACTTTGCGGATCGTTCTTCGCCCAGTACAACTACCGCGTAGATCCGCCGATGGTAATGTCCCTTGACATGTCAATGAAATTTGTCCTGATCACTATACTTGGAGGACTTGGAACATTCTGGGGGCCGTTCCTTGGAGCACTGGTGCTTATACCTCTTCAGGAATACACCCGCGCGTACCTTTCAAATCTCGGAGCAGGCGTTGACCTGATGATATTCGGCCTGATCATAATAATCGTAATGATCAAGCAGCCTCTGGGGATCATGGGCCTGATCAGGTACTTCACAAGAAAAAAAATCGTAAGAGAAGAAGGTGACGCGTAATGGCACTGCTTGAAGTCAGAGATCTGACCATGAAATTCGGGTCCCTGCTTGCCAACAGCGATGTCTCCTTTGATGTGGAAAAAGGAACCATAGTTGGCCTTATAGGCCCCAACGGAGCCGGCAAGACGACCCTTTTCAACTGTGTTGCAGGTCTCTACAAGCCAGCCTCAGGCAAGGTGACATTTGACGGACTCGACGTGACCGGATACCCGTCGTGGAAGATGGCCCGCCTTGGTCTCGCAAGGACCTTCCAGGTCGTAAGGCCACTCAAGGAGATGACCGTATATGAAAATATTCTGGTCGGAGCCTATATGCGATACAGCGACACGGCAAAGGCAAACGAAGTCGCTGAGCACTGCGTGGACCTCTGCTTCCTGGGAGATCTCAGAAACAAGCTGGCTGGCGGCCTTACCATAGGCAACAAGAAGAGGCTTGAAGTGGCGAGGTCCCTTGCGACAGGCCCGAAGCTCCTTCTTCTTGACGAGTCTGTTGCCGGACTGACATCGACCGAGGTAAAAGAGATGGTGGAAGTCATTGTGAGGCTCAGGGAAGAGGGCGTGACCATATTGATGGTCGAGCATATCATGGAGGCTATTATGCCGATAGCCGACAAGATAGTTGTCCTTGCCAGCGGCAAAAAGATAGCGGAAGACAGCCCGCAGGCAGTAATCAACGACCCGACAGTCATCACGGCATACTTCGGCGAGAAATTTGCGAAGAGACTCAGGGTCTGTGAGGGGGAACAGTGATGTCTGCCATGCTTGAAGTTAAAAACATACACTGTGCCTATGACGCGGTCCCGGTCATCCATGGCATCTCACTTGAGGTAAACGAGGGCGAGCTTGTCGCAATAATCGGAGCGAACGGAGCCGGCAAAAGCACTACCATGAGGACGATCGCAGGTCTTATGCATCCGGTCAGCGGTACGATAAGCTTTATGGGGGAGGATATTTCAAAGACTTCGGCCTCAAAAACGATCAGGAAGGGGCTGAGCTATGTTCCTGAAGGACGCCGCCTCTTTTCCAAACTGACGGTGCGTGAAAACCTCGAACTGGGAGCCTTCGCCACAAAGGACAGAAAAGAAATTGACGGGCGGTTGGAGGAGATGTACGACCTTTTCCCGATACTCAAGGACCGCAGAGACCAGACCGCAGAGACGATGAGCGGCGGCGAACAGCAGATGTGCGCCATCGCAAGGGGACTTATGTCGAAGCCGAAGCTTTTGCTTCTTGACGAACTCTCCCTGGGCCTGCAGCCAAGTCTTGTTGAGAAAGTCTTTGAGACTGTTATTGAGATAAACAAGAGGGGCGTAACGATCCTCCTCGTCGAGCAGATGGTCCAGGAAGCCCTTGAGATCGCAAAGAGAGGCTATGTCATCCAGACCGGAACAATAGTCTACTCAGGCACATCGCAGGAGCTTCTCTGCTCGGAGGAAGTACGCAAAGCATACATGGGCATGTAAAAACAACCCTTAACTGAATATTTGACAGGAGTTCAAAGGCCGGCCGGTATTCCACATAAGGGACACCGGCCGGATCTTAATATGACATTATTTATTTTCTGTTCTCAGAGAAAGCCTTTAATGAGAGGGTCGCGTGCAAAATCCCGGACCTATAGCCACGGCCCCTTCAACAGTCCCTTTGCCGACTCTGTTAGAGGTATCAGATCTGTCCTGTCAATGAACCCCAGAGAAAACTTTCTGTTAAGCGCCATCATGAGCCGCAGACCGAAGGAGACCCTATTGAGGTAAGAAAATACTCCTGTCGCACCGGCAGGGATATTCTCAGCTTCTTTTCCGTACATCAGATTAAGATCCTGCATATCATGATAAATATCCTCGGCAGATGATCCAAATTTCTTAACTGAAACAGGAACATCATTCTTTTTGATTCCCTCTCCTACCATCTTTGAGAACATTGCAGCTGCCATCGGAGCTCTGCAGACCCCCACAAGTGAAATGTAGGGAGCACCGAAAGCGAGTCCCTTGTATATGTTGTCTTCGAGCGAGAAGCCTCCGGTAATTGCTGTTCCGGGGAGGCTTTTTCCCTCTCTTCTCATTTTATCCAGGATGTCCCAGACGATGCTCTCAAGGAACATCGTGGGCAGGCCCCATTCATTCATCATTCTACAGGGGCTGTTTCCCGTTCCTCCTCCGGCACCATCAAAAGTCACCAGATCAACGGATGCTGCGGAGGCTATTCTTAGCACCAGTTCAAGCTCTTTTCTGTCATAACCGCCGACCTTGAGCATTACCCTTTTTGCTCCGAGTGATCTCAGATCTTGGATATAGCAAGTAAGGCTTTCCTCTCTGTACATTGGCAGACGCCCCATCGCCCTGAATACCGGCTTGAATCCTGAAGAAAGCATCTTCTGTATCTCCGGTGATGCGGGGTCCGGGTATACCATTCGGCCTTTTGCTTTTATCGCCGTTGCCTCTTCATAGGACATCGTTTTTGAAACTGCCTGGATGCCCTTTGCTGCTTGCCCTAATTTGAGCTCTACGCTTTTCACTCCTAATTTTTCAATAGCATATTCTAGGACCCCGAAAGAGACATCGTCGTAATTTGCCTGGAGTACAATGTCGCCGTAACCTCTGTCGTAGACCCTGAAACGTGAGATCATATCTTTGATCAGCGGAGAATAGGTCAGCCTGCCGTTAGAAAATTCGGCACCGCTGTCCTTGTTTACCACAGCCTCTCCTATAACTGCTGTGACCCCGGCTATTGCCGCTCCCGCATAATAGTCCTGCCAGTTCAGTTTTGCCACGGCCGGAAGTATGAGCGGCATTTTTTGCGCTACCGGATGCGCAATTCCAAAACTGCAGGAAAGGTCTACGCTTAGAGGGTGGGCAATGTCAGCATCCTCCGGGAGTCCCCGTGCCCCGAATACCCTGCCGTTTATGTTGAAATCAGAAAAATCAATGGGGTATTTTTTCTCCGAGGCGAACTGGCTTCCGTTAGGGTTTGCCGGGTACGCTGCCTCAGTTCCCCTTATCGCTGAGAGCCCTATCTCGCAAAGCGCCGGGCACTCCTGCACACAATCGGAACACATTCCTGAGCACGATGCGTGGTTTGGAGTTCTCAGCCTTGTTCCGTTGAACCCTGAGCTTAGATCCGGACTGTAAGACATTGTGATCATCTGCCTTTCATGTTCACATTATCATCCCCCTGTTCTTTAGTTGTCAAATCAGAAAGGGAGAAGGAGAGTGTCAGATATGATCAAAAAGTAGTGGTTTTTTCCTTGTAGGTGAAAAACCTTCGTGATACGATTCACTAGAATATTTGCTTTTTACCAGAAGAGAAGGGAAGATAAACTTAATGGACAACATGACAAGGATAGACGATCTTGCAAAGGCCGGGACCCTGCCGAAAAGAGAGCTTGTGGAGCTGCTCTCGTCTTACAGCGAAGCAGACAGGATCTACGCAGCTGAAAAGGCAAAGGAGACTTCCCTCTCTGTATTTGGCAAAAAGATATTTTCAAGGGGTCTTGTAGAGATATCGAACTACTGCAGGAATGACTGCTATTACTGCGGGATAAGAAGAAGCAACACCAAAGCCGTCAGGTACAGGCTCTCTTTGAATGAGATCTATTACTGCTGCGACTGGGGATATGAGGCCGGGTTCAGGACCTTTGTCCTTCAGGGCGGCGAAGACAGCTTCTTCACAGACGACCTTCTTGTAAGGATCATAGGCAGGATCAAGGAAAAATACAGCGACTGCGCGATCACCATCTCTCTCGGGGAAAAAGAGAAAGCCTCATACCAGAGGCTGTTCGACGCCGGGGCGGACAGATATCTTCTCAGGCATGAGACCGCATGTGAAGCACACTATTCCAAACTTCACCCCTCTTCTCTGACGCTGACCAACAGGAAGAGGTGCCTCTATGACCTCAAAGAGATAGGTTTCCAGACAGGATGCGGTCTGATGGTAGGTTCTCCCTTCCAGACGAGGGAGAATCTTGCGGAAGACCTTCTCTTCATGAAAGAGTTCGGTCCACACATGGTCGGGATCGGTCCCTTCATTCCGCATAGCGATACCCCCTTCAGGGACTGCCCTGCCGGAAGCGCCGAGGACTCACTCTTTATGGTAAGCCTGGTAAGGCTTATGCACCCAAGAGTCCTTCTGCCCGCTACAACTGCGCTTGGGACAGTGATGTCAGACGGAAGGGAGCGGGGCATACTTGCAGGCGCAAATGTTGTGATGCCTAATATATCCCCTCTTGACGCAAGAAAAAATTACCTGCTCTACGACAACAAGATAGGCACAGCAGACGACGCATCCGAGAGCCTTGCCTATGTAAAAGCGAAGATAGAAAGCATCGGCTATGAGATGGTCGCGGAACGTGGAGATTACCGCTGACCAATTTCTCTTCTTTGACTGGTCAGGCCGCGTATATTAGAATAGGAAAGCTGTGATAACTGGGAGGGACGTCATGAAACTGCACGATGTCATATGCTTTATAGAAAAGAGGATACCACTGAGCTGGTCCGAGGATTGGGACAATTCAGGACTTCAGGTGGGAGATCCCGGCTCCGAGATATCAAAGATAGGCATTGCGCTGGACGTGACCGAAGATACTGTCAATAAGGCCTCAGAGAGCGGATGCGGCCTTCTCGTATCGCACCACCCCATTATTTTCAGACCGCTCAGGAATATAATACCGGACAGGCCTGCAGCCAAAGCAGTGGTAAGTGCCATCAGGAACGGGCTCTCCCTGTATGCGGCGCATACCAACTGGGACTCGTCACCGGAAGGCGTCAACTTCACACTTGCGGAACTGCTGGGTCTTGATGATATCAGACCTCTCAGAGATCCATCCGACGGTTCTTCATGGGGAATGGGAGCAGTGGGCGAGCTTATGATGCCCATGTCTATTGATACAGTTATGAAACTTATAAAGGAGCGGTGGTCGCTCTCATCCTGCTGGACTTACGGAACCGCTCCTGCGCTGATGATAAAGAGGATCGCGCTCGTAGGCGGTTCGTGCGGAGGCATGTGGACTCTGGCTGCAGATAAAGGCGCTTCCCTCTTCGTTACGGCCGACATCTCATATCACGAAAGGCAGGATGCCCTGAGCTGTGGGCTTGGACTTGCCGAAGTCGACCACGGCGAGATGGAGAGAGCCAGCCTGCCAAAGCTCCGGTCGATAATTCAAAAAGAGACGGGGCTGGCTGTTGAACTGATCCCCGAGACAGAGAGAAAGAGTTTCATAATTCAGTAAGACTGGAACATTCCGCCGTTCCTGTGCGGATCGGCGTAACAGTAGAAGGGAAAGTGGAATGAATGGATGAGAAAAAGAGGATATTCAGCGGAATGAGGCCGACAGGCAAACTTCACTACGGTCACATGGCCGGTGCCCTGATCAACTGGGTAAAGCTGCAGAACGATTACAACTGCTTCTGGGGGATAGTCGACTGGCATGCGATGATGTCGGATTATGCTGACTGCAGCAAAGTAAAGGCAAACTGCAGGGAGATACTCCTAGACTGGCTTGCGGTAGGAGTTGATCCGGAGAAGTCTTCAATATTTATCCAGTCCCATGTAAAGCAGCATGCCGAGATACATCTTGCCCTTTCGATGATAACTCCTCTGGGATGGCTTGAGCGCTGTCCGACCTACAAGGAACAGATACTGAACCTTCAGAACAAGGACCTTTCTACCTATGCCTTCCTGGGCTATCCTGTGCTGATGGCCGGCGACATCCTGCTCTATAAGTCATGGGCCGTACCTGTCGGTGAAGATCAGGGGCCGCACCTTGAACTTACCAGGGAGGTCGCGCGAAGGTTTAATCACTTCTACGGCGACATATTCCCTGAACCGGAGACACTGCTCACCCCAACTGCCAAAATGCCGGGCACGGACGGACGCAAAATGAGCAAGTCATATGGGAATGCCCTTGACATAGCAGACGATATGAAGACTATCTGGGAGAAGCTCAGGACGATGACGACAGACCCTGCCCGGGAGAGAAGGACAGATCCCGGTACACCTGAAAAGTGCCCTGTCTGGGACATACATAAGTTTTTCAACAAAGATGCCCAGGAAATGTCGGAGATACACGGGGGATGCATGACAGCCGGGATAGGCTGTGTCGACTGCAAAAAGAAGCTGATGGTGCACCTCGAAAGGATGATGAGGCCCATACAGGAACGCCGGGCATATTACGAAGGACGCGAGGACGACCTGATGCAGATACTTGAGTCAGGCGCGTCACGCGCACGTTCGGTAGCTGAAAAAACGATGGAAGACGTGTACAGGGTGATGGGGCTTCTTCACTGATGAGGGGAAATTGACAGAACAGCACGAAGCCTTGCCCAAAACGCAAAATGAGGACCGGAGGGGTTTCGAGGTTCAGCTCGGAGCTTTTTCCGGTCCGCTCGACCTTTTGTGTCATCTTGTCGAGAGCAGGGAGATGGATCCCGCTCAGCTGAACCTCACCGAACTGGTTTCACAGTATGTCAGTTTCCTCGTAAACAGCAAACGTACTACGTTGAATGAGATGGCGGAATTCTTTTCTTTTGCCAGCAGGCTTCTTCTGAGGAAAGTCCATTCTCTCTTTCCTGCACAGCGTGATGCCGGTGAAGAGGAAGAGTTCCCTGATGAAGAGCCCTTTGCGGATGAAGAAGAGCTCAGGAGAATGCTTGAGGTCTTCAGGCCATACCGGAACGCGGCGGCGCACCTGGCTGCCCTTCAGAAGGACAGGGAGCGATCTTTTGTAAGGATAGCCGATGAAGAAAGCACCCCCTTCTATGACCTTGGCGATCTATATGGGCTGGCATCCCTTTGGTGGCAGCTTCTTGACAGATACAACGAAAAGAGGGAGACGGGGAACTGCAGTGAAGAGTCGCTGTGGGAGGATATACCCGATGCCATCCCCGAAGAACGTCAGGTCGAGGAGAGGATGGAGGAGCTTCTTCGCAGAATAAGAAAAAAAGAGCTTTCCCTGAGGGACCTTCTGGAGGAGAAAAACAAGAAAATACTCATTGTTACTCTTCTTGCACTGCTGGAAATGTCGCGCTTGGGAATGGTAAGGATCAAACAGTCGGAAACGTTGGGAGATGTTATGGTTGCAGCAGTCTGACGAAAACGTAAAGAGAGAGATGGGGCTGCTTGAACGGCAGGTAGAAGCGATGCTCTTCGTATCCCCGCAGCCTGTTTCGAGTCAGGAGATAGCCTCGTATCTGGGAGTGACGCCCGCGAGGGTGGAGAGCGCGGTAAGGACCATCAAAGAGATATATGCCGCATCTCACGGACTTGCGGTACTCTTTGCAGCCGGCGGATGGCAGATGGCTACGGCTCCCGATCTCGCTGAGGCCATAGAGGCATTTTACGGTTCTGTCTCACTCCAGAAGGTCAGACTCAGCAAAGCGGCACTCGAGACTCTCTCTGTAATTGCATATAATCAGCCGGTGACCCGTTCTGAAATAGAGGATATCCGCTCAGTGAGATGCGACAGGGTCGTAGACACACTTTTGAAACATGGGCTTGTCAGGATCGCCGGCAGAAAGAAGAGCGTAGGTTCTCCCCTCCTTTTCAGGACCACGGAACGCTTTCTTGAGATATTCGGTCTGGCCGGCATAAGTTCGCTGCCCTCGCTGGAAGAACTTAAAGATTACAGGTCAGATGAGGGGGCCTTCGGCTCCTTTGAGGGACCGGACAAAGTGTCGGAAGAAGAGGACAACGATGAGTGGATCAAACAATAGCATAAGGCTGAACAGGTATCTTGCTCTGTGCGGGATAGGTGCAAGACGCAAGGTAGAGGAACACATCCTGGCCGGAAAAGTTTCTGTCAACGGAGAGGTCGTCACTGAGCCCGGAAGGCAGGTAGAGGCATCCGACAGGGTGACCTTTGAAGGGAAGGATATCTCTCCGGTTGAGCAGAAATACCTCATCTTCAACAAACCCAGGGGCGTTCTATGTGCGGTCGAAGACGAGCGGGAGCGGACAGTGATCGACATACTGCCGACCGAGATGGACAGATTCCGCCTCTTTCCGGTCGGCAGGCTTGACCGGGAGAGCGAAGGGCTGATCATCCTTACTAATGACGGTATGTTCTCGCAGGAGCTGATCCATCCATCAATGGGCATAACCAAGACCTACGAAGTGGAACTGAGGAACCCCCTTCCGGAAGAGAAGCTGATAGAATGGACCCGCGGAGTGGAGGCGGAAGGACTTTTCCTGAAGCCAATTTCAGTAAGAAGGATCGGACGGCGTCCGCTTCAATGCTGGTTTGAAGTAGTGCTTGGCGAGGGCATCAAGCGAGAGATACGCCTTATGGTGCGCTCACTTGGAAATGATGTCAGAAGACTCGTAAGAAGGAAGATAGGCAGGCTCGAGCTCAGGGAACTTGCTTCGGGCAGCTTTATTTCGGTCAGCAGAGAAGAACTTTGGAGTTATATTAAGAACGGAAAGATAGTATAATAATAGTTTAAGGAATGTATGTTAAAGGAAGTTTCGGTCCGGCAAAAGAGGCCCGGAATGTTTTTGTGTTGCCGTCAGGCATCAGGGGAGTTTTGAATGGATAAAACCAATGCGCGTAAGCTTGTGATAACGATAGACGGGCCTGCAGGAGCAGGCAAGAGCACTGTTGCCAGAATAGCCGCAGATAAGCTGGGACTGCCCTATCTTGATACAGGGGCAATATACAGAGCCGTGACATGGCGGCTCATTCAGGATGGGACCGCCCCGGATGAGACGGAGAAAATAACGGCTGCCCTGCAGAACATATCAGTCTCTCTTTCCGGAGGAAGAGTCTTGGTAAACGGAAGGGATGTGACCGCAGAGATACGGAGACCGGCCATAGACGCCGCTGTTTCTTCCTTTTCGGCACTCAGGCCTGTAAGGGACGCCCTTATAGGTTTTCAGAGGGGGCAGGCCTCAGAAGGTCTTGTCGCTGACGGGAGGGACATGGGTACCGTTGTCTTTCCTGACGCGGACCTCAAGATATTCCTTACGGCAGACGCGGAGGAGAGGGCGAGACGCCGTTATAAAGAGAGAGTTGAACGCGGCGAAAATGCCGACTTTGACGAAATACTCAAATATGTCAACGAGCGGGACCTTTACGACATGAACAGGGAAATAGCGCCGCTGCGTCCGGCGCCGGGCTGTGTGATACTCGACAGCACAAAAATGACGATCGAAGAGGTAACTGACGTAATAGTCAGCCTGGCCAGGGAATTGGGAGCAGGCAAAGAGATTTGAGCAGACAAAAAAGGTCATCGATAGACCTCTCTATAAGACCCAGGAAGGCAATTGTTTGCGGAGTGGACATCAACAGCTCGGACGACACCGAGGTCTCGCTTGACGAATTGGTAATGCTTCTTGAAAATTTGGATATACCTACCCTTGCCAGGGTCACCCAGAAAAGGTCTGCACCAGATCCAGCAAGTTTTGTGGGTGCAGGCAAGGCGGAGGAGATCAGGGATTTCGCGCAGAAATCAGAGGCAATGCTGCTTGTGGTAGATGATTTTCTAAGCCCGACCCAAAAGAGCAACCTTCAGAAGCTGACATCAATGACAGTCTGGGACAGAGCCTTTGTTATAATGAAGATATTCGAAAGCAGGGCCCATACAGCCGAAGCAAAGCTCCAGGTCGAACTTGCCCAGTACAGATACGAGATCCCCAGCCTCAAAGGACTTGGCCATCAGATGTCAAGGACGGGGGGAGGCATCGGTACCAGGGGTCCGGGAGAGACCGAATTCGAAAGGCACAGAAGGAAGCTCGAAAGAAGGATGAAGAGCATCACTTCCCGCCTGGAGGAAGTCAAGGAGAGAAGAAGGGACAGGCGCGAGCGGCGCAGGAAGGACGGAGCTTTTACGGCAGCGCTGGTCGGCTATACGAACAGCGGAAAGTCCACCCTTTTGAGATCTCTCTCCAAAGACAGCGGGATACTGACGGCAAACCAGCTTTTCTCCACGCTGGACACTGTAGTCAGAAAGATAAGCTTCAGAGACGGGGGAAGTTTCCTCCTCTCCGACACTGTAGGTTTTATCCGGAAGCTGCCCCCGGAGCTTGTGGCGGCATTCAGGGCGACTCTGGAAGAGGTGTCCGAAGCGGACTTGCTGCTTCTGGTCATAGATTCAGCGGACAAAGATCCCGTGGGGAACATGGAGATCGTCCTTGAGACGCTGAAGGAACTCAAGGCAGACGACCTGCCGAGGATAGTTGTTCTCAACAAAATAGACAAGACAGAGTCGGAAGCGGAGTTTATAGCTATGGAACTGAGAGCAAGGGGCGAGGATGCAATAAAGGTTTGTGCCCTTACAGGAGAAGGTTTCGGAGAGCTCCTTGAGAGGGTAAAGAGACATGCCATGGAGTACTATGAGAGCAGGATGGCGCTTCCGCAGGAAGAATAACGCATGCAATAGACGGGATGTGATCTTATGTATGTAAGCATGACAGGGTTCAGCAGGACACAGATCCAAAGATCATGGGGCACCGTAAGCCTGGAGATGTCCAGCGTAAACCATAGATACCAGGAGATCTATGTAAGGCTTCCCAGGGAATTTTCAAGCTGGGAGCCGTGGTTCCATCAGAAACTCCGCAAAGGTTTCCGCAGAGGTAAGCTTCAGGTCAGGATGGAAGTGCTGTGGGCGCCGACATTCAGGATGGGGCGGATCAACAAGGAAATAATGACATCCTACTGTGAAGAGCTGATGCAGATACAGCGTATGCTCGGACAGGCCAAAGACCTCCAGCTGGAGAGCGTAGTAACGCTTCCGGGAGTACTGGACATACCCAGTTTCGAGGAGAGCAGCGAGGCGGAAGAGCTCGAAGGTGCCTTCAGCGAACTGATAGAAGAGGGGCTGAGGTCATGGCAGAAGATGAGAGAAACTGAGGGAGGGCATCTGAAAGATGAAGTGCTCGTCCATCTGTCAGAACTTGAAAGACTTTCTGCCTTGATAGAGGAGAAATGGCTTCCTGCGAGGGATCAGGCATTTGATATGACCCGGCAGAGGATGTCGGAGATGATCGAGGCTCTCGGAGGCAAGCTGGAAGAATCCAGAATGATGCAGGAAATAGTCATAATGACCGATAAGTGGGATGTCTCGGAGGAAATAGCCCGTCTTAAAAGCCACATAGCCAAATTCAGAGAAACCGGTGAAGATCAGGAATCCTCAGGCCGCAAGCTGGATTTCATAATCCAGGAGATGAACAGGGAGGTAAACACACTGGATTCCAAAATATCAGACGCAGAGATCAGATGGCTTGCGGTAGATTCCAAGGCCGCTCTTGAACGTATACGCGAACAGATACAGAATCTGGAGTAGATGAAGATGAGTTACAGGCTGGTTCATGTAGGTTTCGGGAACATGGTGGTTGCGGACAGGATAGTTGCGATAATCAGTCCCTCGTCTGCCCCAATAAAGAGGCTGAAGGAAGAGGCCAGGGAGGCCGGACTTCTCGTGGATGTGACCCAGGGAAGGAAGACCAGAGCTATCCTGATAATGGACAGCAGACATGTGATAATGTCAGCTATCCAGCCTGAGACGATAACAGGCCGTTTTGAGGGAGAGGAAGGCAAAGAGGAGAGGCAATGAGAGGCAGGCTCTACATTCTTTCCGGACCGGCGGGAGTCGGCAAGGGTACTGTCCTCAGAAGGGTCTTTGAAAAACTGGACAACATAGCGTACTCCGTCTCATGTACCACAAGGGCGCCAAGGCCGGGAGAAAAAGACGGCGTAAATTACGTTTTCATGGATGAAACCTCTTTTAAAAAAATGGTGAGTGAGGAAAGGTTCCTCGAGTGGGCAAATGTCCACGGACACTTTTACGGGACAAGAAAGGACATAGTCGAGGATACTTTAAACAGCTGCAGGGATGTTCTTCTGGAAATAGACGTACAGGGTGCCTCTCAGGTCAAGAAAAAGATGCCGGAAGCCGTGATGATCTTTATCCAGCCTCCCTCGTTCGAAGAGCTGATCAGAAGGCTCAAAAAGAGAGGGACAGAAGGGCCGGAGGAACTGGAGCTCAGGATCTGCAACGCCAGAGAAGAGATGAGCCACGCCGGCGAGTACGAGCATATGATAATTAACGACAGGGTCGATAAAGCGGCCGAGGATCTTATCAGGATAGTAAAAAAATACCGGGAGGGTTCAATATGATATACATGGATCTCGAAACGATTTACAAAAACAGGGACATACCAAACAAGTACATACTGACACTGGTCGTATCCGCACGTGCCCGCCAGCTTAGCGAGAGGAAGGGAGCCATAAGCGGCTATGACGAAAAGTTTATTACCAGGGCAGTTGAGGATCTCGTGCAGGGGAGGATAAGGCACTCCTTCGTGGAGACCTCTGCCAAAAAGGAAGAAAATGAGTCCCTGGAAGCGAAATAGAAGGATCCTCTTCGGAGTGACCGGAGGGATCGCTGCCTATAAGGCACCCGACATCCTTCGCGGGTGGAGGAAGGAAGGCTGTGAGGTGGATGTGATCCTTTCGCGCTCAGCCGAAGAGTTCGTCAGTCCGCTTGTCCTCTCTACCCTCACAGGAAGAAAGGTCTGGCGTGAAAATGATTTTCTGTCAGCTGAAGAGGGATGGAAGATACCTCACATTACACTGACTGAACGGGCGGAGGTCTTTGTAATTGCCCCCTGTACTGCAAACGGTCTGCGCATATGTGCCCAGGGAGACGGAAGCACACTTCTCGGAGCTGCGATGCTTGCTAACAGGAACCCGATGGTGATCTTTCCGGCAATGAACTCCAATATGCTGCAAAACCCCGCGGTAAGGGCCAACATAGATACGATAAGGACGATGGGGCACATAGTGGTGGATCCTGACAGCGGAATGCTTGCCTGCGGCTATGAGGGAAAAGGAAGGCTCCCTGACAACTCTGTGATTTATGAGCATGTCTGGCATGCACTCTCACCCAAAAAGGACCTGAGCGGGATGAGGGTCATGGTGACTGCGGGACCGACACACGAATACATAGACCCTGTCAGGTATATCAGCAATCCGAGCAGCGGCAGGATGGGGTATGCGATAGCAAAGGCCGCCTGGTACAGAGGAGCTGATGTGACGCTTGTCTCCGGACCGGTGTCGATACAGAGGCCTGAGGGAGTCAGGGTGATCGACGTTGTATCCGCGGATCAGATGTACGAAGCCTGCATAAGGGAAGCACCTTCAATGGATATCATAATCAAAGCCGCCGCAGTCGGAGATTTTCGTGCTGAAGAAGAGATGAAACAGAAACTTAAGAGACGCGACGGCGAGCCTCTGACGGTTACGTTTGTACAGAACAGGGATATAGCGGCCGAACTTGGAAGAATGAAAAGAGAGGGTCAGCTGCTGATAGGTTTTGCAGCCGAAACCCAGGATCTGATCGCGAACGCACAAAAAAAGATGATAGCGAAAAACCTGGACATGATAGCCTGCAACGATGTGCTTGCAAACGGAGCAGGGTTCGCATCGGACACAAACACTCTGATGATAATGACAAAGGGCGGATCGGAAGTAGAGTTTTCAGGCACAAAGGACGATGTGGCCGACACTTTGCTTGACGCCGTCATAAAAAAGAAAAACAAGGAATAATGGAAATAGTATCTGTCGCGGTCCCGGGACCGTGGTGGACTGACCTCTCATATATGTACAGATCTTCTCTGCCCCCCGGGACAAGGGTAAGGGTCCCTCTGGGCACTTCTTCGAGAGTGGGGCTGACAGTAACCGCTGAAGATCAGGAAAACGCCGGACACCCCGATGACCTGAAGGAAATAATTGATGCGATAGATCACCTGCCTCCTTTGCCGGATGAACTTTGGAGGACCGTATGCTGGTTGGCAAAGACCTGGTTTATAGGAAAAGGGATGGCCGCAAAGACACTTCTCCCCGCGTCCTTCCTTGCCGGTGAACCGCTTGAAGAGATTTATCACAAACCGCGGCCAGGTCCTTCATCCGTAAAGTATGTTTACGAGCCGAGGGACTCCGATAGGATGGAAATTTACCGGGACATCCTCACGGCATCGGAAGTTCCTCTTCTTGCGCTGTTTCCCGAGCTTTCGGGTGCAAAAAAGTTCTGGGATATGCTCCCTGCTCCTCTGAAAGGAGAGGGCATTCTTTGGCCGGACCTTTCAAAGGGAAAGCAGTGGGATTTCTGGAAGAGGTCGAGGAAGGGTGAGATCAGGTTTGCAGTGGGGTGCCAGACGGCGTCTTTCATACCCATCTCCGGACTCTCAACGATAATAGTAGACGAAGAAAACAGCGGTGCCTGGAAGACACAGAAACATCCGCTGTTCCACCACAGGACTATACTGGCTGCGCGTGCCGGATTTGCGGGAGCCGGTCTGATACTGGGCGGCAGGATGCCTTCTGCGAAGGCCTTTCTGCAGGTCGGCAGGGATCCCGGCCGCAGCAGGATCAGGGAGAGGCTGATTTTCGTTGACATGAAGGACTCCTCTTCATACAGCTCCGATGGGATCAAAGACAGGCTTCCCATAAGCAGGCCTTTAATAAGGGAGACCAGGGACAGCCTTGAAAATGGCAGGTGGGCACTCTGGATCCTGGACCGGAAGGGCTACGCAGGGGAGATATTCTGCGAAGACTGCGGTTCACCTGTCCGATGCCCCAAATGTGGGGGTGTAATGAGATGGGAAGGGAAAACAGGACAGCTCAGGTGCCTTGACTGCGGCAAAAAAGAGCCTGTGCCTGAAAAATGTCCCACGTGCGGAGGACCGTTCCTTGAGGGTCAGAGACCGGGACTCGAGGCGCTTGAGGAGCATGCGCGCAGCTTATTCAGGAGAGCGGAGATCATCCTCTTCAGCGAGGACGGAGCCAAGATCCCTTCAGGTATATCCATAATGAAAAAACATCAGGAAGCAGGCATCATACTGGGAACCAGGAAGATACTCTCCCTGACCGATGAGATATCGCCCGGTACCGTCGGATGGATAGATGCAGATGCAGAAGCAAGAGTTGAAGAGTATGATGCCAAGGCAAGAGCATTCTCTCTGATGTGGGAATCGGCGTGGAGAGGAGAGGCCCCGGACAGCAGAAAGATCGTCATTCAGAGCAGGAGACCGGACAAAAACTGGCAGCAGGCCCTGGGTATAGGCTGGGGGCACTTCTGGGACCGGGAACTTAAGGAACGCAGAGAATGGGAACTCCCTCCCTTTGTCCCAATGCTAAGGATAGACATTCCGGCCTTTAAGCGTAAGAGGCTCGCTCAAGTTTTTGAGCAGGCCGGGTTCGATTTCTGGGAGTCAGAGGAGAGATCTGAGAGTATCTGGGTCAGGACAAAGAGGTTCGGGGCTCTGAGAAAAATGATCGCGCCATACTTCGACATAAAAAATACCAGATCCGGGATACCGAGGATAACCATAAAACTTGACTGAGGGAATATAAAAATCACATGGCATACCATGGCACCAGCCATATGCCGGCAAGGAGAACAAAATGGCAATAATCGCGATAGTAGGAAGGCCGAATGTCGGCAAATCATCCATATTCAACAGAATGGTCGGAAGGAGAGCCGCGATAGTAGACGATCAGCCCGGTGTAACACGGGACAGGATCTACGGTGAAGCCGAATGGGCCGGCAGAAAATTTTATGTCGTCGACACAGGAGGAATAATGTCCGAAGTCGACCACCCTTTCATGGATCTTATTGCGAAGCAGGTCGACCTTGCACTCGACGAGAGCAGAGCTGTCATTTTTGTGATCGACGGCCGGCAGGGGATAACCCCGATGGATCAGGACATAGCCATCAAGCTGAGGAAGGGCGGCAAACCTGTTATAGTTGCAATGAACAAACTCGACAATCAGAGACAGGAAGATGAGATGCTCTGCGAGGCATACTCGCTGGGGTTTGATGCGGTAATAGCAACGAGCGCAGAACACAACACCGGTTTCGATGATATCTTCGATGCCGTCGTGTCAATACTTCCGCCCGATGATTTCGAATCTGAGGAAGACGACATCAGGGTGGCGATAGTCGGAAGGCCAAACGTAGGAAAATCCAGCCTGCTTAATTCAATAGCGGGGGAGGAGCGTTCGATGGTCAGCGACATGGCAGGCACCACGCGCGATGTCGTAGACTCTCTCGTCGAGATCAGCGGGGTAAAGATGAGATTTCTCGACACAGCCGGCCTCAGGAGAAAGAGCAGGGTCAACACAGACCTGGAATATTACTCAAACGTCAGGACCTACCAGGCGATAGACAGATGTCATGTCGCACTAGTCCTCCTTGACGCACAGGACCCAGTCACCGAACAGGACAAAAGGCTGATAGGACAGGTGCTGGAAAGAGGCAAGGGGCTCATAATCGTTGTCAACAAGTGGGACCTTGCTCCGAAGGAAGAAAAGATCGGCGACAAGATGGCAGAGCTTCTGAAGGAAGAGCTGCCCTTTGCGTCGCATGCCCCAAGGATATTTATTTCTGCCCATTCGGGAAGGAGCATATCCAAGATCCCTGATCTTATTATGAAAGTAGAAGAAAACAGGAGAAGGAGGATACCTACCTCCGAACTTAACAGGCTCGTAAAGGAGACCCTTATCTTTGAAAGGATGCCCGGAGACGGGAAGGGGCACAGCCTCAAGATTTACTACTGCACGCAGGCGGACGGAGCACCCCCCGCGTTCATATTTTTTGTAAACGATCCGGAGCTTAGCACAAAATCATTCAGACGGCACCTTGAGAACTGCTTAAGATCAATGGCGGACTTTTCGGGAGTACCAATAAAGATTTTTATGCGAAACAGGGCTGAAAACTGACCTATTTACCCAAAAGTACTTGACCTGAGCGGATTTTATCGGTATAAATGCTAGTGAACTGCACTAGCAGTGTCAATCTTGTCAGGAGGTGGCAGAAGGTGACAAAAACAGATCTCGTCAACGCCGTAGCAAAGTCTGTCGAAGGAATCACTAAGAAGAAGGCCGCAGAAGTTGTAGACGCAGTATTTGCAGGCATCCACGGATCCCTTAAGAAGGAAGACAAGGTCCAGATCGTAGGATTCGGCACATTCGAAGTCCAGAAAAGAGCCGCGCGTCAGGGTCGTAATCCTCAGGATCCCAAAAAAGTCATCCAGATCCCTGCGAAGAAAGTCCCCGTCTTCCGTGCAGGCAAAGCCCTCAAAGAAGCGGTCAACAGCAAGAAGAAGTAGTATTTATATTTTTAGGTTTTTGATCAATGAAAAATCCCGACTGGATTGTTGGGATTTTTTTATTTGCGGCACTTGACCAAAAGCTTATCGCGGGTTATTATACTCCGTGCTTACGGGATGTAGCGCAGCCTGGCTAGCGTACCTGCATGGGGTGCAGGTGGTCGGAGGTTCAAATCCTCTCATCCCGACCAGAAGATACAGGGGTTTCCGTTTATCATGGAAGCCCCTTTGTTTTTGTCAGAATGGGTTTAAGATAAGCAGACTAATGTCATATGTATAGACCAATAATACAAAGTAAAGGAAATATGAGATGGTCAGGATACCTAACTTCATCCACAACACCGATATAGGACAAAATTTTCTCATCGACCGTTCTATCGTGGACTTTATGATCGGGAGGGCAAAGCTTACTCCTGAGGACAAAGTTCTTGAGATCGGGCCGGGGGAGGGCATACTCACAGAGGGGCTCCTCTCGACCGAATGCTCGGGAGTGTGTACTGTAGAACTGGATACGAGACTAAAGCACACTATAGATATGCTGGCCATAAAAGACAGCAGGCTCCATCCACTTTGGGGAGATGCAGTACAGTTCGATTACGAAAATAAACTGCCATGGATGCCCAACAGGGTGATAGCCAACCTGCCTTACCACATCACCACTCCGCTCCTCTGGGTATTTCTCGAAAAACTTGTCCCGCACGGACTTGATTACATGCTGCTGATGGTCCAGCTTGAATCGGCCCAAAGGATAACATCGCCCCACGGACATCGTGAACGCTCTCCTCTTGGCATAACAGTTGAAGCAATGGGGACATCAGCCATTCTTAGGAACGTCCCTCCATCTGCCTTCAGACCTCAGCCAAGGGTCAATTCATGCATTATAGAGATAAAAATCGAGAACAACAGTACACTCGCATGTGACAGGACATGGAGAGGTCTGCTGGCAAGGTCTTTCACACAGAGGAGAAAGACCCTGATAAACAACTGGATCTCCGGCTACACGGAAATAAACCGGGAAAAGGCAATAGAGATACTCGAAAGGAACGGCCTGAAAACAACTGCGAGGGCAGAGGAACTTCCGCTGGATGTCTGGCAGAATCTCTCAAGGGAACCCGAATTTTATCTCAGACCAAAGGCCCAAAGGGAGGAAAGAATATGACCTGGGAACTTCGCAGGATCATAGTAGATGAGAACATAGACCTGCCGGTCGATTGGAGATCAATGTCCCCGTCAGGCAGGGTCTTCGTTGAGATAGGGTTCGGGAACGGAGAGTTTCTCGAGTATCTGGCGAAGACATATCCGGATATCCTCATCGTAGGCATAGAGGTCTCACAGTGGTGTGTGGCAAAAGGAGCAAGAAGAACCCTTTCAGCAGGGCTTGATAATGTCCGCATCATGCACGGTGATGCACGTTTTCTTCTCCGAAACTGTTTCGCCCCCGAGTCTGCCGAGAGGGTCTACATGAATTTCCCCTGCCCCTGGCCGAAGACAAGGCATGCTTCAAGGAGGGTCACAGTGCCCCTTTTTGCAGACCTCATGGCATACCTGATCACACCGGGAGGATACTTTGAACTGGCGACCGATGTTGACTGGTATGCGCAGGAGACAGCCGAAACTTTTTTGTATTCGCCACATTTTGGAGCAGACCCTATCGAGAAAGACCCGAAGAGGCCCTATCTCACAAAGTATGAAAGAAAATGGAGGGCTATGGGAAAGAACACGTGGCGCCTGACTTTGCACAAAAGGGACACATATGCTGTGAAAAACATAGAAGATGAGAACTGGGCGACGGAAATGGAGTGTGAAAGCGAAATGAAACTTGAGGATCTGCTCGCGGGAATAAAGGACGCGGAAGGAAGAGGAGTGGGCGAAAAGGGACACTGGGTATTCAGGGAGACCTTCATTTCAGATTCCGGTGTGGGACTGATCCTTGTCATAACAACTGACGACGGTTTTGAACAGCATTTCTATCTGAAGGTGATACCGGGCAGCCGCGGTTATAAGATAAAGGTGGACTCGGTAGGACATCCATACAGGACACCCGCCATGCGCGCCGCCCTGCGCCATGCCCTTGACAGAGCCGAAGGAAGGATCTGAACTCCGTATTGTCTTTTACACTACAGCACTCTTTTTGACAGGATCATTTTTCCTGTATACCATGCTGTAACGGTCCAGGGGAGAAAGGCCACGATCTGAAGAGTCTTTTCCAATCCTATGATGTCAGCAGAGAAACCGACGGGTGTCGTAAAGAGGTTTGCAAGACCCCACGAGACACCCATTGCAAGAGAACTGGCAGAGCTGCGGGAAAAGGGACACTTTTTCTGCGCCATTGCAGTGGTTACAGAGGTGCTTGCCTGCAAAAAGGCGAAACCTACGATCAGTGCGGCAACAGAGAGGACTCCGCTCGTGTTGAGGCCCGTGATAAGAAAGATCGGTGATAAGCCCATCGTCCAGAGCATAACCTTCTCGTCGCCCCTCGAATCGGCGAGCCTGCCTCCGATTATGCCTGCCAACGTGCATGCCATTGTTATGCCAAAGAGGAGCATACCGCCTTTAGCGATGCTTCCTCCCTTCAGCACCACGAGCATGGGCAGAAATATCCTTATCCCCTGCAGTGTTGCATCCCTTACTGTCGCTGCAACGACTATGGAAGTGATCTTCTGCATAATGCCGCGCATATTCGAGAAAAATCCTCTGAATTCAGCCTTTTCTTTTGTAATGTTCTCAGCTTTTTGATCCGAAACGATCCTTTTCCAAATGTACATACATATGATGAAGCCAGGGATCAGAACGATCGGAAACATCTTTTTCCCGATAAGGGATGTCAGGAATACGACATAGACAGGGCCGACCGCGCTGCCGAAACTTCCGCATGCCGCGAAGAGCGCTATGAAAAGGGCAAGGTCATTGCTTCCGGCTGACGACCCCGCACGTCCGAGCCCCTGTGGGTGAAATGAGGCTGTACCCATGCTCATCAGTCCTACCAACAGGAAGGCGATCGCGTAATTGGGGGAAAGAGGCAAAAGACATGCTCCCGCGATGCTCAGCATCGGCGCCCATACTGCAAGCCAGGGTCTTTTCTGCCTGTCTGCTAAATATCCTGCTACCGGCTGGCCGAAAAGGTTCGTCAACCCGAAAACGGCATTCAAAAGTCCTGCCTGACTTAAAGTTATCGATATGGAATTGACAAGCATTGGTATAATTGTGGGTAAAGCTGTTGAGTGCATGTCATTTATGAAATGAAGGAAAGAAAAGCCGAGGAGGCTCTTTCTGTCGCTCTGTTCCTCTGGTGTCATTGAAGATTTTTCCATGTGCTGCGGCATAATTTGCCCTCCATGTTTGTATACACTTTTAATGTTCGCTATTATACTCTTTTTATGTCATGAATAGGTGAAGCAGGGTGGAACTGATATGAAAGAAATGAGACCTACCACGGGCAAGGTCATGCAGGCATTGTTCAACATACTTGGTCCTCTGAGGGGCAAAAGCTTTCTTGATCTTTTTTCAGGCACCGGACAGATAGCTCTCAATGCATATAAAAGGGACGCGGCTCCGGTCTGTCTGGTTGAATCGGAGAGAAAGCGCTTTGGCGATATAGTTAAAACCATGCCTGAGGATGTAAAATGTCATTGCATGGATGTCAGAAGGGTTTTATCAAAATTTGAAAGGAACGGGGAGTCGTTTGACATCATCTTTGCCGATCCGCCATACGGACTGGGCTGGGGAACCGAACTCCCCAAACTTATTCATAAACACAGCGAAGTCCTCTCTCCCGGCGGAACGCTGATCTTCGAACACTCCGAAAAAGAAGATGCAGATGATATTCCGGGCTGGAAGAGGGAGGAGAGAACTTACGGCGGCACAGTTCTCACATTCTACAGAAGGAGTGTTGACCAATGATAAGGGCCGTTTATCCCGGATCTTTCGACCCGATAACCAACGGGCATATTTATATTGCCGAAAGAGGGGCAGCCCTCTTTGATGAGCTTGTCGTGGCAGTCCTCGTAAATCCCGAAAAGAGATCGACTTTCAGCGAGGAAGAGAGGCAGATCATGGCCAGAGAGGCACTGGTCCACCTTCCGAACGTCAAGGTGAAGTTTTTCGAAGGGCTTTTGGTAGATTTTATGAGGCAGGAACAGAGCAGGATAATAATCAGAGGCCTTCGCGCACTTTCTGACTTTGAATATGAATTCCAGCTCGCGCAGATGAACAGGCAGCTGGCTCCTGAGATAGAGACCTTCTTCATCGTTACAGACGCCAAGTATTCTTATCTTTCAAGCAGAGGGATCAAGGATGCCTTCCAGTTCGGAGGTGCGATAAAGGACATGGTCCCGCCCGGTGTATTCAGGCGCCTGAGGGAGCGTATACCCCCGCGCAACGTATAGTCGTCACCTGTCCTTCGGACGTGGGTTTCGGATCTCCATGAAATCCAGCGGACGGGAAATGACTTTGAATCCGCATTTTTCGTAAAGCCCGTGCGCGTCCCCTGTGACAAGAAGCCACTGGTAGACGTCGGCAAGGTCGGGATGGTCCATGACAAGCTTCACCATTTGACGGCAGATGCCTTTTTGCCTGAACTCCACGTCAACATAAAAGTCTGTCAGGTATGCAAATCTTGTTTTGTCTGAGATAACACGGCCATAAGCTATCTGTCTGCCGTCTTCGGAAAAAGCTCCGATCACAAGGGCAGAATTTGCCGCCGCTTTTTTCATCTCACCCGCCTTTATGCCGAGGGACCAGTATGCCTGCGAGAGCATATCTGCCACCCTTTCAAAATCCATCGATGTCATCCCACATTTGTATACGATGCCCATATATTATTCCCCGCTTATAATGATCTTTCTGGAATGTTCCCTTCCGAATTCTCCCTCAGTCACGAGCTGCTCCCATATCTCGGATCCTATGAGTTCATAGTTCATGACTTTTGACGCGGCATCAGATATTGAAGAAGCGGCGCCGCACCTTGTGATAACGGGCAAAGATGCTGTCTTCCTCATGCGCCTCAGCATTTTTCTGCCTTTTTCGTTCATTCCCAGCACTCTTATGTAGGGCGGCCCTATCCTTTGGAATGCCCTGTTCGTCCAATGTTCGAGGCCGATAAGTATGTGAATGCCATGCCTCTGTATCCGCCCCAGCGGATATCTCCTGCTGGTGCACGCCTTCCCCCACTCGGTGAAGGATGAGCTCACTATAGCTTTTTCTCTCAGCAGGTACTCTATGCCCTCTCCTATCTCTGCGTAATTTGAGATCTCTTCGGGTGACATTGATACGAGTTTGGAGCGGAGAATATTCCACAGCTTTCCTTCGTCGGTGCAGGTCCGTCCTTTTCCGATCGCCTCATTTAATATCCCTGCTGAAAAATCAGGGAGCTGCGAGAGGGCTTCCGAGACTTTTCCTTTTGAAATAGCTTTCCTTACAGCAGTTGCGCTTGAAAATTCGGCAAGCTCATTTTCGTGATATCCTGCACCAAGCCTCTTTACCGGAACGGCATCTATTTCCCAATTTTGTTTCTTTATCCTGAGCATGTATGATAGTGCAAGGGAATTATTCGAACCTTTCAGCTTTTCGGCTGTTCCGGGGATCATACGGTCAAGAGCCGCGGCCCTCGATTCAACAAAAGAAAAGCCTTTGTCAAGTTCTTCTTTTAAACAAAACTTGAAAGGTTCCGGTTCTTCGATTAGAATATCTAAGATTTTGTCCATTTGCCAGTCGGGGGATTCCAACCCAAAGGAAATGTGTGTTACGATGCCTGTCATTGCCAGGATGTCGACGGCGGCATTTGCGAATACTCCTGCGTTGTGGGCAGAAAAGACGAGAGGAAGCTCAAGCACCAGGTCAGCTCCGCATCCAAGGGCGGCCTTTGTCCTCTCCCACTTTGAGATCAGGGCAGGTTCTCCTCTTTGGACAAAGTTTGAGGAGAGCACGACTATGATGCCCTCGGCACCGGAGAGTGTGCGGGCCTGGTCCATATGATGCCTGTGTCCGTGGTGGAGCGGGTTATATTCGGCAACTATCCCTGTTATGGGAGTATGCATATATTCAATCACCGTCCTCTTATGGTAAGAATACCACAAAGGTGCGGGGATAATCAGAATAAGGGAGGCAATCTCATTCTAATGAAAATTCTAGTTCTTAACTGCGGAAGTTCTTCTTTCAAGTATCAGCTTATCGACATGGACGGTGAAGCTGTCCTTGCCAAGGGGCTTGTTGAGCGCATCGGCATTGACGGCTCAAAGATCAAACATACGAAAACAGGGAAAGACCCGGTGTCCCGTGAAGTTGATTTCCCGAACCATACAGTAGCGATCAAGTATGTACTTGAAATGCTCATCGATCCCGAACATGGTGTTATAAAAGACCTGAGCGAGCTTTCGGCGGCAGGACACAGGATGGTCCACGGCGGAGAGAAGTTCACGTCGTCAGTGCTTGTCACACCCGAAGTCATCAAGGCAATAGAAGAAGTTATCCATCTTGCGCCACTCCACAACCCGGCGAACCTTCAGGGTGTCCGTGCTCTCATGGAAGTCCTCCCGGGGACACCGAACGTAGTCGTCTTTGACACAGCCTTCCATCAGTCAATGCCCCCGAAGGCCTTTACATACGGCATTCCTTACAGCTATTACGAGGAAGACAGGGTGCGCCGCTATGGCTTCCACGGCACCAGCCATTACTACGTAGCCAACAGGGCAGCCGAGATACTGGGAAGGCCGGTTGAGGAACTCAAGACAGTTACATGTCACCTCGGAAACGGAAGCTCCATCACTGCTGTTGACGGCGGACAATCGGTAGATACGAGCCTCGGCTACGGTACGGCTGAAGGAGTTCTTATGGGGACACGCAGCGGAAATCTGGACCCGTCGGTAATGCTCTACCTGATGGAGAAGCATGGTGACGTAAAGACGGTAAGCGACATAGTCCACAAAAAGAGCGGCCTTCAGGGCGTCTCCGGCATATCAAGCGACCTCCGCGATGTTGAGGAAGCCGCTGAGAAGGGTGACGAACGCGCTAAGCTTGCGCAGGAAATGCTCATCTACCATGTCAAGAAGTATATCGGTTCTTATGCTGCCGCGATGGGCGGAATAGATGTACTGGTCTTCACTGCAGGCATAGGGGAAAACGGAGTTTCGTTCCGTGAAGAGGTTTGCAGGGGCTTGGAATTCATGGGAGTGAAGATCGACCCCGCGAAGAACAAGGTCCGCGGGAAAGAGGTCATTTTCAGCACCCCGGATTCAAGGGTAGCGGTAATGGTCGTTCCGACAGACGAGGAAATGGTCATTGCAAGGGATACCAAACGCTGCTGCGAGGCCAGATGACCGGAGAATAATGGCTGAGCATATCGAAGCCGCGCCCAACAGCTGGCATCACAGGCTTGTCATCCCGGCTGTCCCGAAGGACGGCACTCCTTTTACGGAAAGTTTTTTTGTTTCGGCTGACAGGAAGATCAGTTATTGGGGACAGCTTTACTCCGTGGAGGGCCCCCTTGAGGTCAAAGTTGAGGCTTACAGGACGGAAGGCCGGATAATCACCTCCATATCGGTATCCGGAAGGTTGAATGTACCATGTTCAAGATGTCTTGAACCTGCGGGGGTTGCAATTGAGGGAGAATTAAGGTATCTTTTCTCACTGGACAAAGAAGAGGACAAAAGAGCCGAACCGGATTTTGAAGCAGACGGAGACGAAGAGGTCATGATCCTTGACTCATGGGAGGATGAGATAGACCTTGGCCCTCTGATCTGGGAGGTCCTGATAACGCTTCTTCCGTCCGCACCTGTCTGCTCGCAGGAGTGCAGGGGACTCTGTCCCAAATGCGGAGCCGATCTCAATAAGTCGTCATGCTCCTGTACTGATGACGAGGGCGATCCGCGCTTTGAAGTACTCAGATCTTTAGTGCAGAAAGACCGGGAAAATAACTGACTGCATAAAAAGTAAAAAAGTGATAGAATTGCACAGGCGACATTTTCGCTGAAGATTTAAGGGGGGAACAAATTATGGCAACTCCAAAAAGGCGAGTATCCCACTCACGTACACACAACCGCAAGGCACAGTGGCTAGGTGCTCTTTCAGGACCAAGTCTCACGGCCTGCACCCATTGCGGCGAGATGATAGAAACATACAAAGCCTGCCCTGCATGCGGTTACTACAAGGGACGCCAGGTTATAAAGGTTTCAGAAGCCTCTGCAGCCGCTAAGGATTAATGGAACGAAATCTGAAAGATCCGGAGCAAAGGGTCATCCCTTTTGCTCCGGATCTTATATTATGGCCCCTTGTCATAAGTCATGGTAAGGCTGATGGCCATTGGCTTACCGTGCCTTTAAAAAAATGTTGTACCCGTGATTTGTTATTGACAACTTTCAATTTCTGTAATATCTTGTCTGGTGTTATGACCTGCTAACAATTACTTTTGCCGGGAGATGCCTTAATGCGCTCAGAACTTAAGAAGCAGAGGCACAAACAGCTGATAGAGCTCATATCGACCAACCCACTCATGACTGACGAAGAGATAGCCGTCTCCCTTGGAGTGAGTATGAGTACCGTGCGTCTTGACCGCGGGATCCTCTCCATTCCTGAGCTGAGGGAGAGGATGCGTACCATGGCCGAGCAGGCAACAAGCAGGCTCAAATCTTTAAGAGCTGAAGAAGTCGTAGGCGAACTTATTGAACTTGAGCCCGATGGGTGGGCCCTCTCTGTCCTGAACACGACCAGGGACATGGCGTTCAGGCATACCAATCTTGTTGGTGATTACTATATATACGCCCAGGCTGCGACTCTTGCTATCGCAACCATAGACAGGGAAATGGTCGTGGTCGGCTCTGCAAGGCTAAGGTACCGGCGCGCGGCTTTTGTAGGTGAAAGGATATTTGCCAGGTCAAAAGTGGGGACCCACAAAGGTGACAAATACGTTGTCAGTGTTCATACGCGTGTTGCTGACAGGGAAGTATTCGTCGGAAGATTCGTAGTAGTTGCAAAAAATTCTGAAGAACTGGCATAGATGGGGGAAAAGAGATGCTGATAGCACTTGATGCAATGGGAGGGGACCATGCTCCGTTAGAGCCGTGCAACGGAGCGATACTTGCCTGCCGCGAACAGCCGCACCTTTCCGTTGCGCTGATAGGTGACAGCGAAAAAATAAAACCAATTATTGAAAAGGCAGAAAAAAACGTCCGCTCCAGGCTGAACATAGTTCCGGCGGATGAAGTGATAAACGGGGGAGACTCTCCCTCGATCTCCATAAGAAGAAAAAAGAATTCAAGCCTTGTAATAGGGTTTGAAATGGTAAGGTCCGGAGAGGCAGCCGGCATAGTATCATCAGGCAACACGGGAGCAATAGCCGCCGGGGGAGTGATCCTCCTCGGACGCATACCCGGCATTGACAGGCCCGGACTTGGTGCAATGCTCCCTGTGCTTAACAGGCCTACCCTCCTGATGGATGTGGGGGGTACCGTCAGATGCAAACCAATAAACCTTTTTCAGTTTGCACAGATGGGGTCCATTTACATGAAGCTGTTCAGGAATGTTGAAAACCCCTCTGTAAGGCTGCTCAACATGGGAGAGGAGCTTACAAAGGGAGACGATGTCATATCTGCTGCAAGACAGCTGATAGAGAACAGTGATCTGAATTACCAGGGATTTGCCGAGGCGAACGACATACCGAACGGCGTATCTGACGTTATCGTCTGCGACGGCTTTACCGGCAACGTTGTCATTAAATTCGGGGAAGGCCTTGGTGAACTGCTTAAGAACCAGTTCAAGGAAGAGTATGTCAACCATCTGCTGCCCAAGGTAGGGCTCCTCTTTATGTGGCCAGCCATGAAAAGGGTGCTTGGAAGGTTTGACTGGGAAAAAGCCGGCGGATCTCCCGTGCTTGGCGTGAACGGTACGGTCATAAAGGTACACGGCCGTTCCAAGAGAAAGGCAATATCATATGCCATACTGAGCGCGGCGAATTTTGTAGAACATAACGGAGTTGGAAGGATCAGAGAAGAAATAGCCAGGGGTGGTGCAGAATGATCAAATACACGGGCAGGAAAACAAAAATACTGGGGACCAGCAAATATATCCCGGAAAAAATCATGACGAACAAGGATTTCGAAAAAATCGTCGAGACCAACGACCAGTGGATCGTCGAGAGGACCGGCATAAGCAAGAGACACTTTGCCGTTGAAGGAGAAAAATGCAGCGACCTTGCATACAGGGCTGCGGTACTTGCCCTTGAGGATGCAGGATTGACGGCAGATCAGCTGGACATGGTCCTTGTCGGGACAAATTCGCCCGACACGGTATTTCCGAGCGTCTCCTGCAAGGTCCAGGGAATGATTGGGGCTGTTAATGCCGGAGCGATAGACATCCAGGCCGGATGCACGGGAAGCCTCACCGCACTTTCAGTGGCGGCATCAGGAATATCGAGCGGGATATGGGACAAAGTCCTTGTTATCGGTGCTGAGGTTTTCAGAGACATAATAGACTGGACAGACAGGGGGACCTGCATCCTCTTTGGTGATGGTGCCGGGGCATGTGTGGTGGGAGCTGCCGAGGGTGATGGCGGGTTTACATCCACCCGGCTGCTGGCCGACGGCACCGGACACGAGATGATAAGGCTTGAAAGCGATGAAGACCATATCATGCCGATCGTTAAGATGAAGGGCAACGAGGTCTTCAAGTTTGTAAATACAGTAATGCCTAAATTCATAAAGGGATTCTGCCAGGATTCGGGTCTGACGCCGGAAGAGATCGACTTCTGGATCTTCCACCAGGCCAATACGAGGATAATCGACGGAGTTTTCAAGAGGCTTAACGTATCACAGGAAAAGACGCTCATAAACCTCCCCGAGTATGGCAACACGTCCGCGGCATCGCTGATGATAACGCTTCACGAGGCTATGGGGTCCGGCAGGATAAAGGACGGAGACAAAGTGTGCTTCGTTGCCTTTGGCGCAGGCATGACTCTCGGAGCCCTGCTTTACCAGGCATAGAGGGAAGATAAAATGTTTGAACACAACCGTGTTACGCAACTTTTAAAAATAAAATACCCTGTGATCCAGGGCGGAATGGCATGGGTGGCTGATGCGGACCTCGCCGCGGCTGTGAGCAATGCGGGAGGGCTTGGAGTCATTGCCGCCGCAAGCATGCCGCCTGAACTTCTGGAACAACAGATCGTCAAGATAAGAAAATTGACGGACAAACCATTCGCAATGAACATAATGCTGCTTTCTCCGACAGCCGACGATGCGCTTGAGATCGCTGCCCAGTACAGAGTGCCTGTCGTGACGACCGGTGCGGGTATGCCCGGCAAAGTGCTTGACAGGCTTAAGCCTCTCGGGACTGTGGTGGTGCCTGTAATTGCATCCACAGCTCATGCTGAAAGAGTGTCAAAGCAGGGGGCTGATGCTGTAGTGGCTGAAGGAACTGAGGCCGGCGGACACATAGGCGAGATCACCACGATGAACCTTGTACCTCAGGTCACAGATGTCATTTCGATACCTGTGATCGCTGCAGGCGGGATCGCCGACGGAAGAGGAATGGCAGCTGCATTTGCGCTTGGGGCAGAGGGAGTCCAGGTAGGCACCCGCTTCGTATGTGCTGCCGAGTCCAATGTCCACATCAATTACAAAGAAAAAATTATTGAGTCCAACGACAGAGCTACCGTGGTGACCGGCAGGTCCACAGGCCATCCCGTGAGGGGCCTCAAGAATAAACTCTCCAAAGAGTTCGAGGAGTTGGAAAAAAGGGGCGCTTCGGTAGAAGAGCTCGAGAAACTTGGCACAGGCAAACTGAGGCTTGCTGTCGTTGAGGGGGATACAAAATGGGGCTCGCTGATGGCAGGACAATCTGCCGGCCTTGTCAGAAAAATTGAGCCCGCTGCGGCGATCATAGAGGACATCATCAATGGCGCGGCGGCGGAGATCGAAAGATTGAAGAGGTTTGCTGACTGATGAAATATTCTCTCATATTCCCGGGACAGGGTGCACAGAGACCCGGCATGGGCAAGGAGCTTTACGACAAATTCGATGCATCGAGGATGGTTTTTGAAGAGGCGGACGAGGCGCTGGGATTCAAAATCAGCGACCTCATATTCAACGGCACCAAGGAAGACCTGATGAAGACCGCGATAACCCAGCCGGCTATCCTCACAGTGAGTATAGCTGCATTGAGAGGTCTTGAGAGCGCTTACGGAAAAAAACTTGAACCATATCTTGCCGCAGGCCACAGCCTCGGAGAATACACCTCACTTGTTGCAACAGGGGCGATAAGCCTCTCTGACGGAGTAAGACTGGTCCATCTCAGGGGAACTCTGATGCAGGAGGCTGTTCCTCTTGGAGTGGGCGCAATGTCTGCCATCGTAGGGATGAACATGGAGGAAGTTGTCGGGTTTTGCAACGAAGCTGCGCAGGGTGAGATATGTGAAGCTGCCAACATAAATTCGCAGGAACAGATAGTCATCTCAGGACACAAAACCGCAGTGGACAGGGCCTCGTCCGCAATAGAAGCGACAGGCAGGGCAAAGGTGCTTCCTCTCAGGGTAAGTGCACCCTTCCACTGCGAACTTATGCGTCCCGTAGGATCAAAACTCAGGGATGAATTTGAGAACATCAGCTGGAATGTTCCCTGCTGTCCGATAGTGACAAATGCGGCAGCAAAGGCTGTACAGGATGTGGGAACTCTCAAAGAGGCCCTTTACATGCAGACATTTTCACCTGTGCTATGGATGCAGAGCGTTATAGAGATGGAAAACAAGGGGACCGAGGGATATATTGAACTTGGCCCCGGCAGTGTCCTTTCAGGTCTGATAAGAAAAATATCAAAGAACAAGAGGCCCTTCCCGGTCTCGGGCCCCGAGGAACTTGATGCGGCACTTGAGTTTTTGAAAGGGGGAATTTGATGCAGAAGGAAAAGATCGCCCTTGTAACAGGCGGCGGCAGGGGCATTGGCAGGGAAACAGCCCTTGAACTGGCCAGAAAGGGATGTTCGGTCGCAGTAAACTACAGCAGGTCAGAAAAAGCTGCCCGGGAGACAGTTGCTGAGATCGAAGCCATCGGACGAAGAGCATTTGCCTTTAAGGCCGATGTATCATCGGCAGCTGAGGTGAAAGAGATGTTTACGGCAGTTGCCTCCAAGCTGGGACCCGTAGAAATACTCGTGTGCAATGCGGGCATCACCAGGGACAATCTTCTGATGAGGATGAAGGACGAAGATTGGAACGATGTGATTACGGCAGACCTCTCATCGCTGTTTTACTGTGCCAGAGAGGCTCTTCGCCCGATGCTGAAGGCCAGGTGGGGCAGGATAATAGCGATAAGTTCCGTTACTGGGCTTGTCGGAAATCCCGGCCAGTGCAATTATGCAGCTGCCAAGGCAGGAATGACAGGTTTTATCAAGAGTCTTGCAAGAGAAGTTGGTTCAAGGGGAATAACGGCAAATGCCGTTGCGCCCGGCTACATAGATACAGACATGACATCGGTGCTTCCGCCGGAGATCAGGGAAACCATGCTGAAAAATATCCCCTCCGGAAGGACAGGTACCCCGTCTGATATAGCTAAAGCAGTTGCTTTTCTGGCTTCTGACGATTCAGAGTATATACAGGGGCAGGTCATAGCCGTTGACGGCGGAATGACTATGTAAGAGGAAGCACCGTAAAGAGAAAAATCAGTGCAGGAAGAGAATAATTGGAAGGAGGTGAACTGTATGAAATTGGAAGAAGTACAGGCAAAACTTAAGGAGATCGTAATGGACCGCCTTAACGCGGAAGAAGAGCAGATCAAGCCGGAAGCGTCATTTGTCGAAGATCTCGGCGCTGACTCCCTCGATATCGTTGAGCTCATCATGGGCATCGAAGAGGAATTTGACATCGAGATCCCTGATGAAGACGCAGAAAAACTCACCACAGTCGGCGAGGCTATGAACTATGTTAAAGCCAAGCTGGGAGTGGAAGGCTAGGTCAGTAAATGAATCTTTTTAGGAGGGGCTGCATAAGGCCGGTCCCTCCTATCTTCACGGAGGAAAATCAATGAGAAGAGTAGTGATCACAGGAGTGGGTGCAGTTACGCCCATTGGAATCGGCAAAGAGGAGTACTGGAAGGCTCTTGAGGAGGGCAAAAACGGTGTCGGCCTCATTTCCCTTTTCGATACTTCCCAACACAGCGTAAAAATTGGCGCGGAAATAAGGGATTTTGACCCTGAAAGGTGGCTTGACAAAAAAGAAGTGCGCCGCACAGACAGGATACTGCACCTCTCAACTGCCGCGACTGACCTTGCTGTAAAGGACGCCGGCCTTGATCTTGGATCCCTGGATAAGGAATTGTTCGGTGTCTACATGGGAAGCGGAGTCGGCGGCATCGGAACGATCGACGACAGCTTCACCACCCTTTTTGAGAAAGGCCCAAACAGGGTGAGCCCCTTCATGGTACCGATGATGATAGCAAATATGCCAGCTGCCTATGCAGCGATAAGGTATGGGGCAAAAGGCCCGAATATGGCTGTTGTCACAGCATGCGCTTCCGCTACAAACAGCATAGGAGAGGCTTACTACTGCATACAGCGCGGAGATGCTGACGTGATGATCTCAGGGGGAGCGGAGGCTGCGATAACTTCGATAGCAACTGCTGGGTTTGCGTCGCTTAAAGCTCTCTCCACCAGAAACGATGATCCGGAGCATGCGTCCAGGCCCTTTGATTCAGGCCGGGACGGTTTTGTAATGGGCGAAGGTTCCGGAGTGCTGATACTCGAGGAACTGGAGCATGCAAAAAAACGAGGTGCTCACATTTACGCTGAGATAACGGGATACGGAAATACCTGTGACGCATATCACATAACCGCACCGGATCCGGAAGGAGACGGAGCATACCGTTCAATGGCCATGGCCATGAGAAATGCCGGATGGGTACCTGACGAGGTCGATCTGATCAATGCACACGGAACATCCACTCCGCTGAACGATAAAATGGAGACCGCGGCGATCAAGAGGCTCCTCGGTGAACATGCAGACAAAGTGATGGTACAGTCCACTAAGTCAATGATAGGCCATCTCCTCGGTGCAGCAGGCGCTGTAGAGACTATAGCTGCAATTTTGGCAATCGAGGAAGGGATAGTCCATCCGACGATCAATCAGTTCGATCCGGATCCCGAATGCGATCTCAACACAGTACCGAACAAGGCTGTAAGAGCAAGGGTCGACAAAGTCCTGATAAACAATTTCGGTTTTGGGGGCCACAACGGAGTACTTGCGATCGAACGCATCAAAGACTGATATGAAAAGCTCCAACAGTGAGAAACCGGCAGAAGAGATCCAAAAAAAGATAGGTTACATCTTCATGAAGAAAGATCTTCTCAGAGAAGCCCTGACCCATTCGTCTTACGCAAATGAGTCGGGATCGCTGTCTCATAACGAGAGGATCGAATTTCTGGGAGATGCTGTGCTCGAACTGACCGTCTCAGACCTTCTTTACAAAAAATACAAAGAACTGGATGAGGGACAGCTCACCAGGATACGCTCACAGATAGTCTGTGAAAAAAAACTGTACGAATGGGCCCTTGCTGTCGGACTTCATGGCGCGATCAGACTCGGCAGAAGCCTGATAAAGAAGGGCCCAACACCTGCAATGGCTGCGGATGCAGCGGAATCGCTCTTCGGAGCCGTCTTCCTTGACGGAGGCTATAGTGCGGCGCTATCACTGGCAAAAGCCTACCTTGATTTTCACAGCAATGAACTCTCTCCTGACAGACAGGACACCAAGACACTCCTGCAGGAGACCCTGCAGGCAATGGGGAGGGGCGTTCCCTACTACAAAACAGTGGAACGCACAGGTCCCGACCATTCGCTGAAATTCAAAGTTGAGGTAACGATCGGAGACGAACTGCTCGCCGAAGCCTGGGGAAGCACGATAAAAGAGGCCGAATTCGAGGCCGCCGGAGCCGCGCTCGAAAAGATACGAGGGTAACAAGGCGGTATATGGCCTTAAAGGCTCACTTCCACATGTATGTTTTAAACCCCAAATATTATTGACAAATATATCATCCCTGATCCATCAGGTCTTCATTGTGTCCTGATACTGCACTGCAAGCTAAACTATCGCTCTCTGATATCTTTCTGATATCCTCCCATAGGCTTAAGGCCGGATTCCTCAGTTATTTGTCCGCAAAGGACCGGTTTCACGCGCTCCTATGATTTATGGAAGAAGAGCATGATGGATAGTGATAAAAATTTTTGCAACCGATTGCATAAAAATTAAAAAGGAGTTATAATACCCCGAGTCCAGCATAGGGAGGGGAAGCTAATGAGAACAGAAAGAACATCGTCAATATCTCTTCAGCCCTCCCGCAGGCATATTATGCCGCTTTTGAGGAGTATTCTTTAAGATCGCCCAGTGAGGCGGTCTTTTTTTATTTACAAAAAGGAGGGGTAAAATTGACAGTTTTAAGAGAAAAGGCGAAGCTGATGAATTCCGATGACCTCAACAGGGTAATAAAGAGGATCGCGCACGAGATGGTCGAACAGAACAAGGGTACAGAAAATATGATCCTTGTGGGTATCCACAGAAGGGGAGTTTACCTTGCGCGCCGACTGCAGAAGATAATCGAGGAAGTGGAGGGTACGAAAGTGCCCTGCGGTGAACTTGACATCACCCTGTACAGGGATGACCTGACGATGCTCTTCGAACAGCCGATGGTACACAGCACGAGGATGCCTCAGGACATTTCGGGCAAGAATATTTTCCTCGTAGACGACGTCCTTTACACGGGCAGGACTGTCCGGGCGGCACTGGAGGCCCTGGTCGATCTTGGACGCCCCTCTTCTGTCAAGCTTGCGGTGATAATCGACAGGGGACACAGGGAGCTTCCCATACATGCCGACATGTGCGGCAAGAACGTGCCGACATCAAAGAACGAAGTTATCGAGGTGAAAGTAACGGAGCTTGACGGAAAGGACGAGGTGGTTATCTGTGAACGCGACGCCCAGTGAGATCGGACAGATAGTCTGGCGTCACAGAAATGTGATCGATGTAGACTGCTTTACAAGGGAGGAACTATACTTCCTGCTTGACCAGGCCCGCCACATGGAGAACGTCATGGACAGGCCGATAAAAAAGGTCCCCGTACTCAGGGGCAAGATGGCAGTCAATCTCTTCTTTGAGAACTCGACGAGGACAAGGGTCTCATTTGAGCTTGCAGAGAAAATGCTTTCCGCCGACGTGGTCAACTGGTCTGTATCAGGTTCGAGCCATGCGAAGGGCGAAACTATGAGGGATACGGCCTGGACCCTTGAAGCAATGGGAGCAGATATTGTTGTAATGAGGCATGGAGCTGTGGGCGCGGCCCAGTACCTGGCCTCAAAGCTGAAGAGGGCAATAGTCCTGAACGCCGGCGACGGCACACATGCACACCCTACACAGGCTCTCCTTGATCTCTACACCGCGTGGAAACACCTGGGCAGTCTCGAGGGCAAAAAGATAGCGCTGGTGGGAGACGTTCTCCACAGCCGGGTGGCAAGGAGCGATGTCATAGCATTTAAAACGATAGGCTGCGATGTCGTGCTTTCCGGTCCGCCTACGATGATGCCCAGGGAGATCGCCTCTCTTGGCTGCAGGTATGAAAAAGACCCGAGAAAGGCAGTTCAGGATGCGGACATGGTATACCTCCTGAGGATACAGAAGGAGCGCCAGCAGGACGGGCTTTTCCCCTCGGTGGACGAATATCACCGCTGGTGGGGGGCCGACGGCGAACTTATGAAGTATGCCAGACCGGGGGCACTTGCAATGCATCCCGGGCCGATCAACAGGGGAGTTGAAATTGCCTCCGAAGTTGCGGACGGACATCAGAGCGTAATACTGGAGCAGGTGCGGTCAGGCGTTGCCATACGCATGGCTTTGCTCTATCTCTGCGGAGGGGGCGCAAGATAATGGGGAAAATATTGTTCAAAGATTTTAAGATCTTCAGCGGGACAGAATTCATAGATGCACATGAACTGCTGGTTGACGGAGAAAGGATATCAGCGGTCGGCAGCGGACTTGACGGCACAGATGCCGAGGTGATAGAAGGATACGGGAAGATACTCTCGCCCGGTTTTGTAGATCTTCACGCCCACTTCAGGGATCCGGGCGGGGAATGGAATGAGGATATCGCATCAGGGGCAAAGGCGGGAGCTGCCGGAGGCTTTACCACTCTTGTGGCAATGCCCAACACAAAACCCGCAATATCGGAACCCTCCCTTGTGGAGTATGTGCTCAGTCACGGAAAGGCCGCGGGTGCTTCCAGGATCCTTCCCTCTGGATGCGTAAGCAAGAACAGGGAAGGTAAGGAGATGGCCGAGCTTCTTAAGATGGCGGACGCCGGAGCGGTATTTTTCACCGACGACGGGGCCCCCATAGCAACAAGCTCGCTATTCCGCCTTGCGCTCATGTATACCGGCAAAGACCAGCCGAGGATCATGGAACATCCCGAGGAGATAAGCCTGTTCAAGGGAGGGCAGGTCCATGAGGGCAGGGTCAGCGCACTCAGCGGACTCAAGGGTATCCCTGCGGCTTCTGAGGAGATAGATGTCGCCAGAGGAATCGCACTTGCAAGGGAAACGGGAGGAAGGGTCCACTTTACGCACCTCAGCAGCGCCGGAGCGGTCGGGCTTATCAGACAGGCGAAAAAGGAAGGTCTTGACATAACCTGTGATACGACATTCCATCATCTGACGCTCAACGAGAACGCGGTCATCAACAGCGGTTATAATTCAAGGTACAAGGTCAACCCTCCACTCAGGAGCAAAGAGGATCAGGCAGCGCTCTGGGAGGGTCTGCTCGATGATACGATCGATGCCATAGTTACAGACCATGCACCCTGGCACATGGATGAGAAGGACGAACCCTTCCAGGAGGCTCCCTTCGGCATCGCGTCGCTTGAATGCGCAGCGGCGGTGCTTATAGATTTCAAAAACAAGAACTATCCCGATGTCCCGATCGGGCTTATACTGAAAAAAATGACCAGCTCTCCGGCATCCCTACTTCCTGAAAAATGGCATTCCCTTGGCAGGATCGAAGAGGGGGCATTTGCGGACTTGACGGTCATCGACATGGAGAGGACAAGGATAGTCGACTGCAACGAATGGTACAGCAAGGCAAGGTGCTGTCCGTGGGAAGGGATCGCACTCAGCGGCTGGCCGGTAATGACCTTCGCCGAAGGCAGGAAGATCTGGCAGGACAACGAAGAACTGTAGAAGCTGACCCGGCAGAAAGGCATCGTGGAGTATAGATGCGGGGGCATCTTAAAGTTTGTCAGATCGAGAGAGCAGATTTTGACATCTTTAAAGGGGCCCCTGTTTTAATGTGCGATCTCATAGGGACAATGGGGGTTTTTTGCCGATGCTTCTGCATCCGGCTGAAGATATAATTCTGGAGATGAAGGGTTGGAGAGTAATATGTGTAAACTGATAGTGGCGATGGATCTGCCGACTCCGGATGGGGCAAGGGCTTTTCTTGACAGGCTGGATAAGGCGACACCCTATGTAAAGATAGGTCCAAGGCTTTATGCGATGGGCGGAGCCCCGTTTATCAATGAAATAGTAAGCAGGGGATACCAGCTTTTTCTTGACCTGAAACTCCATGATATACCCAACACGGTGGCATCGGCCATAGAGCCCCTGTCTGGTATGGGGCTGTGGGCGCTTACCATTCACACTTCAGGCGGTCATGAGATGATGGTCCGTTCCGTTGCAATGAGGGATAAGACGGGAAGCAGGATGAACATCTTCGGGATCACGGTACTGACAAGCCTCGGAGGAGATCTGTGGAGTGAAGTGCACCCGGGGTCTGACCTGGACCGTTCACTTGAGGCAAGGGCGCTTGCAGCGGAAAGAGCCGGTCTTGACGGCATAGTATGCTCTCCGCTGGACCTTTCACTTCTTAAAGGAAAGGCCGGAAAACTTGCAAGAGTCGTCCCGGGGATCAGGAGAATGAGAACATCTGCGGAGGATCAGACAAGGGTAGCGACTGCGAAAGAGGCTGCCGCGGCAGGAGCTTCGTTCATAGTTGTGGGTCGGCCGATACTGGAGGCAGAAGACCCGATCGCTGAAGTTAAAAAGACAATAGGAGAAATTTCGGAGGTAATGTGATGGAGACAGATCACTTAAACAAAGACGAAGGAGCTGTGACAGCAAGGATCATTGAGATGATGAAGGAGAGCGGAGCTCACCTGGAAGGCCATTTCAAGCTGACCTCAGGACTTCACAGCGGTCACTACATACAGTGTGCGCTTATGCTCCGTTTTCCACGTTTCGCGGCTTACGCCGGAGAAAAGCTGGCTGAGAGGCTGGCTCCATCAAAGCCGGAGATGGTACTTTCTCCTGCTCTCGGAGGACTGATAATCGGCCATGAAACAGCGAGGGCGCTCGGAGTCCCGTTCATCTTCTGTGAAAGACAGGAAGGGATAATGAGGCTCAAACGCTTCCCCCATCCGGGAAAAGTACGTTTTGCACTGATCGAGGATGTTGTCACTACAGGCAAGTCATCAAGAGAAACGGCAGAGATACTTGTTGAGGGCGGTGCGGAGTGGGTCTCTTCAGGAGCGATCATCGACAGGCGTACAGAGGACGCATATAAGGGATGGGATCTTATCTCTCTGTGGAAACTCAGTTTCCCGCTCTACGAAGAGGAGGCCTGCCCGCTCTGCAAAGAGGGACTGCCGCTTGTCAAGCCGGGGAGCCGTCCGGGCTGATGCCTGAAACATCCCTCCGTATAAGGATTAATAAGATAATATTGACCCTTTCCGTTCTGATGGCCGTATTCTTCCGGCCGGCGGAAGCGGGTGCGGCCAGTTTTGCTGTGACTTCACCCTGGGTGGGGTTCATAGCCTCTTTCATATCCGGCGACACCAAAAATGTCCGCTATCTTTCCAACTGGGATAATTCCGGTAATGTAGTGAAGACTGCTTCCCCGAGATCTGGAGAGGTCGTGATCGCGATAGACGCAAAGGACGCGGAAAACTTCAGGATAAAAAGAAACAATAAAAACCTCAGGCTGCTATACGAAGAGGTGCCCATGACCAGGGAACAGCTGAGAAGCGCCTTCTTCGACCCTGCTATGCTCCCGTTTATTGCCCAGAGCGTAATGAGGATAATGGCTGAAGAGGATAAGGGCAGGTACACTTATTTTCAGAGAAGGCTTGCCGAGTTCCAGTCAAAGATAGAGAGTACCATAGATATCGGAAAGCATCTGCTGGGCAGCACAAAGATGCTTGACATAACCGGAGCCGAAGGGACATGGATACGCTCCTCGATAACCGGTGCCGTAAGGCCTCCGGCACCCGTATGGGAAAAATGGAAGGCAGGGGACACAACGGCTCTCAAGGCCGCGCTGGATGAGGCTCAAAGGCGTAACTGGCTCATACTTATGGATCCGTGGACCCCGGATATTATAAGGGCTGCGGCGACAGGATATGAATACAGGCTGACACTGCCCCCTCCTGCCAAAGACCAGGACTATTTTGTCTTTCTCCATGACATTTTCCTTACAATATGGAATAAAGCCAAAAACGTTAAGACCAAATGATGATTTAGGCTGTAAAATATGCCTGTATGTTCATGAATATTGCTTTGATCTATTTTCAGGGAATGAGGTCTGTTAATGCCAGTCATGAAAAATATCCTTAAATCGATTCCAGCCGCGCTTCTGATCCTGTTATTCTCAGCGCAGTCCGGCCTCTCTGCTGATCCGGTCGAGGGCACAATGTCGGCTGACACCATCCAGTACAACGTAAACACGAAAAAGATTTCGGCTGTGGGGAACGTAATAATAAAAAGAGAGGGAGCCATACTCTGGGGGGACAAAGGGGAAGGAAGTACTGAAACTTCCGAGTTCACGCTTCAGGGGAACGTTAAGGGCACCTTTCCTGCAGAAAAGACTGAACTGACTGCAGACAAAGTCAAGTGGACAGGTTCAAAAAGCGCAGAAAATGATGGTATTGCTGAGGCTTTTGGCAAGGTACACCTGACACGGGGAACGAACGAGAAGATCGATGCTGATTATGTGCTCTGGGAGCTGGGAACGAAAAACTACACAGCAAGAGGCAATGTAGACGCAAAGACTGAAAATAATATTCTGATCGCAAATGAAGCAGGTCAGACAAAAAATAAGTTCTGGGGCAAAAAAGTTAAAAGGTACGAGGATATCAAGCAGAAGCTTGTTGTAAGCGCTGATTCTGTTAACGGCACCACCGTAAATGAAGAAATAAGCGAGTTGGTGGCAGTGGGCAATGTAATTATGGACTTCGTTGACAAGGAAGGCCTCAAAAGCAGGGTAACAGGTGAAAAAGGAGTTTATTCAAAAACAAAGGCCACGTTTGTTATGTCAGGCAACGCAAAGGCTGTCCGTAGCGACGGAAAAACCGTATCGGCGGATTCGATAATAATGCACGAAGACACCAACGACATAGAAGCAATAGGCAACTCGAAGATCACATTCATAACTAACGAGAAAAAGAGCAATTAAAGAAGAGAAGCCGAAAAGCGGGGAATGAGCAATGGCAATTGCCGTAAGATCTAAATTCGAGGTGCTCCGGGCAGAACACCTCGTTAAGTCCTACAACAGAAGAAGAGTAGTCGACAATGTATCTATCGAAATAAAAAAAGGTGAGATAGTGGGTCTTCTGGGACCTAACGGAGCGGGAAAAAGCACCACTTTTTACATGATGATAGGAAGGATAATGCCTGAGTCCGGAAGGGTCTTCAACGGAGAAAAAGATATCACGCCCCTGCCCATGTATGAGAGAGCCAGGACGGGACTTGGTTACCTTCCTCAGGAAGCTTCGGTATTCAGGAAGCTTACTGTGAGGCAAAACCTTGAACTGGTGCTTGAAGAGGCCGGTATCGCCAAGGAAGAGCGCGATGTAAAAATTGAGACTCTGCTTGAGGGTTATGGACTTAAACAGATCGAAAATATCCTTGGAGTCTCTCTCTCAGGAGGAGAGAGGCGACGCGTTGAGATAGCGAGATGCCTGGCTCTTGACCCTTCATTCATTCTTCTTGACGAGCCATTCAGCGGTATAGATCCAATAGCGGTAGCTGACCTGCAGATAATAATAAGACAGCTGAAAAAAAAAGGTTACGGCATACTTCTTACAGACCATAACGTCAGAGAGACGCTTTCAATTACCGACAGAGCCTACCTTATCCATCAGGGCAAAGTTTTTTTGGAAGGTCTGCCCGGGGAAATCACGGCGAACGAAGAGGCAAGAAAATTCTACCTCGGCGCGGATTTTAGCTGGTAAGGGTCAAATCTCCCAAATGAGCCGCAACGACAACCTTCCGGGCATGGTAAGACATGCGATGAGGATGATGGTCGGCACTCTTGCAAGCAGGGTACTTGGGCTTGTAAGGGAAATGCTCACCGCAGCCCTGTTCGGAGCGACCCGCCAGCTTGACGCATTCTATGTTGCATACACCCTCGCGAACCTTTCTCGTCAGCTTCTGGCGGAGGGCGCGCTCTCTGCGTCCTTCGTGCCTGTCTTTTCAAGGACGCTTGAGAGCAAAGGCAAAGATTCGGCAGAGAACCTGGCAAAGCAGGCTCTCTCAGTTCTCATGCTCGGAGGCGCTTTTGTTGTAACGGTCGGAATAATTTTCGCTCCGGTGCTTGTGGGCATAATGGCCCCCGGATTCGCAGCCGAAGAAAGGGCGCTTGCGATATCCCTGACCAGGATAATGTTCCCATTCCTTCTCTTTGTATCGGTCGGAGCTCTGGCGATGGGAGTACTTAACAGCACGGGTTCATTTTTTGTCCCTGCAGTCGCTCCCGCAGTCAGCAACCTCGCATACATACTCTTTATTGTCGCAACGATGAAAGACCTGACGATATGGAACCTTTCCGCGGCAGTCCTCATCGGAGGAGCCTGTCACATGATCCTGCAGTGGTACTGGTGCGGAAGGATGGGGCTCGTTCTGACGCCTTCCATGCCAAAAAGGAAAAATGAGGAACTGAAGAGTATGATGTACCTTTTCTTCCCATATGCAGCCGGATTGTCGCTGAATCAGGTGAACCCCGTTATCAGCAGGATGTTCGGTTCATTCCTTACAGGAGGGTCGATCTCCGTCCTCACGTATGCCGACAGGGTGCTCCAGCTTCCGCTTGGACTTTTTGTCATAGCTATATCGCAGGCCGTGCTTCCCATGCTTTCACGCCAGGACCCTGAGGACAGGGCCGGATTCAGGGATTTTATCAGGGACGCCCTGAGGTTTGACCTTTTTGTGATACTCCCCGTATCTGTCGGTCTCTTTGCACTCTCACAGGAGACGGTCCATATACTCTTTTTCAGGGGTGCCTTCACCGAATGGGCCTGGCATGCTACGGGAACGGTGCTTGCCATATACGGCCTGGGCCTTCCGGGGATGGCGAGCAGTACGGTCATTCTGAGGGCAATGTATGCGAGAAGGATGCCGCGGGGAGCAGTGGGTGTGACCGGCGTGACCGTGACAGTCAACCTTGTTGCCTGCACATTGCTGATGCCGGCTTTTAAGTACGCCGGGCTTGCAGGAGCGACAGCCCTTGCATTCACATGCTCCAGCTTTTATGGTGCGTGGGGACTTTCGAGGGACCTGAGCGAGCCGCTGGGTGTATTCGGCCTGAAGTGGACCGCAAAGATATTCTTCTCCACTGCATTGATGTTTCTTGCTCTTAATATTTTAAAAATGCTTCTGCCATATCCGCTTTCAGCATCAGTCCTGATGAGGGCCGGCTGGCTGGCGGCGATGATCTTTGCCGGAGTTGCCCTATATTCCCTCTCCACGATACTCCTCCGCTGTTCTGAGTGGGGATGGATCAAGGATGCGCTGAAAAAGAAAAAATAACTCGATCTTCCCACCGTCTTTCCCGCATGCCTATAATCAGGGAAAGCGAAATGAAGAGATTTGGATCTACTTTCTGAAACAAGTAGGGAAGTTCAGTAAATAATTATTGTTAGATGTTATCATTGAAGAGTATATGCAGATAATTCGCTTTGCTTCGATCTGTTGATAATCAAGGGGGCGTAAGAGTGAAAAGAAAATATTTATTATTCCCGATCCTGTTATTGACGTTATGCATCGTTCTCTCTCCGGCATCGTTTAAGGCAGAGGCAGGTCAGAAGGATCTGGAGACGCTGCTGGATGAAAGGCAGATAGACTGCTGGGTCGAGGGAGAGGTCTTCGGTGACCTTATCCTTGGCTCAAGAGGTACGATACAGTTCATTTACATCGACGCGAAGCTGTCCAAGGCGATTTCCGCTGAACAGGGACTTGCTCCGTGGGTCGATGACCTGAACCAGTACTACGGGTCGCCGGAGACAAAAAAGAAGGTCCTCTTCATTGCCAACCTTGAGGCAAACAAGCCTTGGACGGTAGAAGAGCAGAAGATAAGCATAGGTGGCTATAACCTGACCAAAAAGGATGTCATTTCTTCAAGCTGGAAGAATCCTTTCGGCACGGTCGACGCGGGTACGACATGGCAGTTTGCCTTTGTGGTCCCGCAGGAGTATGCAAAACCCGGCAAAGAGATCACCGTAGGCTACGGAGAAGACCTCATAAAATGGAAGGTGCCAAAATAAATGCACAAGTATAAATGCGCTTCGTGCGGCAATGTTTTCAAATCGGATAAGACAGCCGAAAAATGCCCGAAGTGCAGATCAAGGATACTGATACACCAAGAGGGAGAACCCAAAAAGAAGGGGTCATACAGCTGCAGCGGAGGGAATTGTTCTTCCTGCGGAGGCAGATGCGGATGTTGAAGAAACAGCAGGATATGGTGACTCTCGGCATTGAGACGAGCTGCGACGATACTGCGCTTGCGCTGATGAAGGGCAGGAATGAAGTCCTCTTCTCCGTCATTTCAAGCCAGATCAAATCCCACTCCGTATACGGAGGGGTCGTACCGGAACTGGCATCCAGGATGCATCAGGAAATGATCATGCCTCTTCTTGAAAAGGTCCTGGAAGTATCGGGGATACTTTATCCTTCCGAGGAGATCGACCTCATTGCCGTCACAGCGGGGCCGGGGCTTATGGGTTCGCTTCTTGTGGGGGTGATGACAGCCAAGGCACTCTCCCAGGCATGGGAGCTGCCGATAATAGGAGTGAACCACCTTGAGGGGCATATATTTGCAAATGTTGCTGCGAACAGGGAACTGGCACCGCCCTTCATATCAACTATAGTTTCGGGAGGACACACCGAGATCGTCTGCGTTAAAGATTTCGGCGAGTATGAACTTCTCGGATCCACCAGAGATGATGCTGCAGGAGAGGCTTATGACAAGATCGCCAAGATGATGGGACTGGGATATCCAGGAGGCCCGGTGATAGACAGGCTTTCGTACACAGGTGACCCCGAAAGCTACCCCCTTCCCACACCGCTTTCAAATACGGATAAAGTCGAATTCAGCTTCAGCGGACTTAAGACGGCGGCTGCGAACATTATCAGAAGTTCTGAGAAGACCGGGACCTCGATAAAAAAAGAGGATATCTGCGCCTCCTTCCAAAAGGCGGTCATTGCTTCCCTTACTTGCAAGATAAAGCTAGCTGCGGAAACGACAGGTATAAAAAGACTGACCCTTTCGGGCGGGGTCGCGGCAAATACAGGCCTTCGCAGAAGGCTTGAAGAGATTGCAGAAGAAGAGAACTGGGAACTTTTCCTCCCGCCTCTTAAAATGTGCACAGATAATGCCGTGATGATAGCCTCCGCAGGTGTGGACTCTTATATGAGGGGAAACAGGTCTGACCTCTCACTCTCTCCCGACCCTTCATGGCAGATCTGGTAAAGGCCTGATCCTGGATACTTTCCTTTGTAACCGGTCTCCCGATTCTCTTTGGCTGAAACGATCTTTAAAAATTGTGCGCCGAACAGAGGCCTGTTTATGGCTTGCCTCCATACTGTAAATATACTGTAGAAACTACGTAAGATAAGCAAAAGTCAAAGTATGTTCAAAAACGGACGAGATCCACAGAAAAATCAATTTAACAAGCCATAATTATATATATTTGACACTGATCACATTTGAGAAAATACGTCGATCTTATTAAACTTTCACTCGAAAAGAAGTTAGCACTCGATTAATGTGAGTGCTAACATCAAATTACAAAAAATCAACAGGAGGGGTAATTTATGAAACTTAAGCCACTTGGAGACAGGATAGTTGTCAAAGCCGCGCCTCATGAAGAGAAGACAAAGGGCGGTCTCGTCCTTCCCGAAACAGTGAAGGAGAAGCCGGTCGAAGGGATCGTAGTAGCGGTCGGAGAGGGAAAGGTGCTTGAGAACGGAAAGCGCCAGCCCATGGATGTCAGTGTGGACGACAGGATCATATACAGCAAATACTCCGGCACAGAAGTGAAGCTTGACGGCGAGGAATTCCTCATCCTCAGCGAAAGAGACGTACTTGCGGTAGTAACGAAGTAATACTGAAAATAATAATAATTCTGGGAGGAATATGATCATGGCAAAGATACTGCTTTTTAAAGAAGAAGCCCGCCGTGCTATGGAGCGCGGAATGAATAAAGTTGCTGACACGGTAGGCATCACACTCGGACCGAAGGGCCGCAACGTAGTGCTTGACAAGAAATATGGTTCACCCACCATCACAAACGACGGCGTCACCATCGCAAAGGAATTCGAACTGGAAGATCCGTTTGAGAACATGGGAGCACAGCTCATCAAAGAAGTCGCGTCAAAGACAAACGATGTTGCAGGGGACGGAACTACAACAGCAACGGTACTTGCCCGCGCAATGGTCCGTGAAGGCATCAAAAACGTAGCTGCAGGCGCGAACGGAATGCTTATCCGCAAGGGTATCGAAAGCGCTACGGAGATCGTTGTAGAACGCCTGAAGAAGCAGGCAGTGAAAGTAAAAGAACACAGCATGATAGCTCAGGTAGCATCGATCTCGGCCAACGACAAGGCGATCGGCGAACTTATCGCAGAGGCCATGGACAAGGTCGGAGAAGAAGGCGTCATCACCGTAGAGGACAGCAAGAGCCTTGGAACATCACTTGAGACGGTGGAAGGCCTTCAGTTCGACAAGGGCTACATAAGCCCCTACATGATCACAAATCCCGACCGTATGGAAGCAGTTCTTGAGGACGCCAATATACTGATCGTCGACGGAAAGATCAGCAACGTCAAGGACATGCTCCCCGTTCTTGAGAAGATAGTACAGCTTGGAAAGCCTCTTCTTATCATTGCCGAGGATATCGAAGGCGAAGCACTGGCGACACTCGTAGTCAACAAGCTCCGCGGTATCCTCCAGGTGGTAGCAGTCAAAGCACCCGGATTCGGCGACCGCAGAAAGGCGATGCTCCAGGATATCGCAGTAGTGACCGGTGCCACAGTGATCAGCGAAGAAGTGGGCATGAAGCTTGAAAACGCTGATACGACCGTTCTTGGCGGAGCCAAGAAGGTCAAGGTGACAAAAGAAGACACGACAATAGTGGAAGGCAAGGGCGACCCTCAGAAGATCAAGGACCGCGGCGCCCAGATAAAGAAGGAACTCGAAGATTCAACATCAGAGTATGACAAAGAGAAGCTCCAGGAGCGCCTTGCCAAGATAGTCGGCGGAGTTGCGGTCATCCAGGTCGGAGCGGCAACTGAAACAGAGCAGAAGGAACTCAAGCACCGCATAGAGGACGCTCTCAACTCGACCCGCGCTGCCGTACAGGAAGGCATCGTAGCGGGCGGCGGAGTTGCGCTTGTTGAGTGCACAAAGGAACTTGACAAGGAAATAGCGAAACTTGAGGGCGATGTGAAGACCGGAGCTATGATAATCCGCAAGTCACTCACCGAACCTCTCCACCTTATCTCCTCGAACGCAGGACTCCAGGGCGACGTCATCATCGAGAAGGTGAAGACGCTTAAAGCCGGACAGGGTCTCGATGCAACAACAGGCGAATATGTTGACATGATCAAGGCCGGGATCATCGACCCCGTAAAGGTAACACGCTCAGCGGTACAGAACGCGGCCTCTATCGCGGCAATGATCCTCACGACCGACGCACTTATTGCCGACAAGCCCGAAAAGAAAGAGACCCTCGGCGACATGGCCGGAATGGGTGGCATGGGCGGAATGGGCGGTATGGACTACTAATACCGGATCAGAAACAAATAAGAGGACAGACGGGGGAGACCCCGTCTGTTTTTTTCATCCGGCATAAACAGAAGAGTGGAAATCGGTGCCTCTTTATGTCATACTTACTAGCGCGAAAGAGTATGTTTGTGAAAGGGCAGGTATTATAGATGAAAAAGAGAGATAACAAGATCCTCATACTGGACTGCGGCTCCCAGTACACACAGCTTATCGCCAGGAGGGTAAGGGAACTTGGTGTTTTCAGCGAGATACTCTTCTGGGACTCCCCAGAGGGCAAGATAGAGGCCTCTTCACCGTCGGGCATAATAATTTCAGGAGGCCCCAGGAGCGTTCTTGAAAAGAATGCCCCTTCCATACCGATGCACATTCTCGATTCTGATATTCCGGTGCTGGGGATATGCTACGGCATGCAGCTCCTCGCGTACCAGTTCGGAGGCACGGTAAAGAAGGGGCAGGCAGCTGAGTACGGAAGGGCGAAGATCTCTCTTTCAGGAAATGCGCGCCTGTTTGGCAGACTGAAGGACGATAAAGAGACCAGTGTATGGATGAGCCACTGGGACCAGGTCACAGAACTTCCTCAGGGATTTAAGGCGACGGCTCTGAGCGAAAACGGCTCCCTTGCAGGCTTTGAATCCCCGGACGGAAGAATAAGCGCACTGCAGTTCCACCCCGAAGTGGCCCATACTCCCAGAGGAAGCGACATCCTTTCGGCATTCATATTTGATATCTGCGGCTGTACACCAGACTGGAACCTTGGTCTGGACTGGATCGGCAAAGAAGTCGAGAAGATCCGTGAAAAGGTCGGATCGGGCAGGGTAATATGCGGCCTTTCTGGAGGAGTGGACTCCACGGTATCGGCAGTGATCACATCAAAAGCGGTCGGAGAGAACCTGCACTGCATCTTTGTCGACCACGGACTTCTCAGGAAGAATGAAGCAGACCAGGTCATGGAGACATACCGGTCCCTCAGGCTGAATGTCCACAAGGTAGACGCCGAGGAGAGATTCCTTTCAGCTCTGGCGGGAGTGATAGATCCTGAAAAAAAGAGAAAGATAATAGGCGAGCTCTTCATAAGGGTGTTCGAAGAAGAGGCCCGCAGGCTCGGAGGATCGGACTGGCTCCTTCAGGGCACCATATATCCCGATGTTGTCGAGAGCGGACACGGCGGAGGAAACGTCATCAAGAGCCACCACAACGTAGGCGGGCTGCCCGATGACATGAAAATGCAGCTTCTCGAACCGCTTCGTGACCTGTTTAAGGATGAAGTCAGGGAGGTCGGCAGAGCCCTGGGCATAGAACCTCACTTTCTTGAAAGACATCCCTTCCCGGGCCCCGGGCTTGCGGTAAGATGCCTCGGAGAGCTAAAGAAGGAGCGCCTGGATGTGCTGAGGGAAGCTGATGCCATCTTTATAGAGGAGATAAAAAAAATTGGACTTTACAGTGACATATGGCAGGCTTTCTGTGCACTCCTTCCCGTGCGCAGCGTGGGAGTCGTAGGGGATGTCAGGACCTATGGAGAGACAGCAGCCCTGAGAGCTGTCTCATCGCTTGATGCTATGACGGCTGAATGGGTGCACCTGCCCTACGAGCTTCTGGATACTGTCAGCAGGAGGATATGCAATGAGGTCCCTGCCATCAACAGGGTAGTACTTGACATCACAGGAAAGCCGCCGGCGACTATAGAGTGGGAATAGATATGTTCTTTGAGAGGTTCTTTGGGATAGGACCAGTAGTTTCAGCAAACAGGTTGTCTATGATACGATGCAACAAGGGGAAATGCTAAGCGCGGCAGAGCCAGATTCTTCGTATTGTTCGAAGGCAGACGAAGATAAACATTAGATTATTGACACTCTCATTCTTCGAAGTAAGAAGATTTGGGAAAGGAACGAAAAATGAAAGCTCTTAGTATCCAACCTTACTATGCCACATTGATTGCCATGGGTTATAAGTTTATCGAGTTGCGCAGCTGGAAAACTGATTATCGCGGCTGGATTTTAATTTGTGCTTCGAAGGCGATTAATAAACAAGAAAAAGCTTCTCTGATGAATGGCCATGCGATTGCAATTGCAGAATTGACAGAGGTTCGACAATATAATGACGAGACGGGTAGAGAGGGCGCATATCTCGCCGATGAGGAGCAATTTGAAGGGTTCTCCTGGGTTTTCAATCGGATTATCCTCGTCAAACCCTTTCCAGTTAAAGGACAACTTCGTTTATTTGAGGTTGATCAAAATATGGAAGATTTAGAACCTCTGGATGTTGATTATGCTTCAGAGAAGTTAATGACTTCTAAATGATTTAATCTCAAAATATGTAGTAATAATAATTAGTATAATTATTACGCTTGAGATATATTCAAAAATTTTACTTCCCTCAGTCCTCACGATTTTATTATGTGTATTTATCACGTACACGATCATCATTGCCACAATAAAAAAATACGCAATAATGATTTTATATAATATGTGTTGTCAGTAAATCAAATTTTCTCTACTAGATCATAAATTAGTAAATAGATATTCAATCTCGTCAGGAAACCGACAAAGCATGACCTCACTATACCAATAAGTGTTTTAATTAATAGTATTAATGAATCAAAAATTAATAAAGCTAAAGAAAAAATATAAATGAAATCTTTTTTATTTATACTATAACTATTTCTTCTGTAGAATAACAATTTATAACCCCAAAAATGTGCATAGCTGCTTGAACCTCTATTGTACTCAAATCGTTTTCCCGGTTAATCTAGAAAAATAAAATCCAATATAAAATTCAGTACCAAAGCCTGGCTCGCTAAAAAAAGACCTAGAAGCAATAATTGAATGGAATGATGAGTTTAAGAAACGCTAGTACCTCATCATTTCGGAAAGACATTGTAGAAGTGACAAAAAGCGGTTACATTATTGAAAAGGATGAATTCGAATATTGTGATGGTTCGGAGTTAAGTGATTTGATGGATAAGATGCGAAAAGGTAGATGATTTTATGAGCAAGATTTCCATCCGGTTTTTTGATAGCCGGGAAGTGCGAGCTATATGGGATGATGAGGAAAATAAGTGGTGGTTTTCAGCACTTGATATTGTGGGGGTGTTGCGCAATGAGGATGATTACAGCAAAATCCGTAATTATTGGAAGTATCTGAAAGGCAAATTAAAGAAAGAGGGTAATCAGTTGGTTAGTGCTGCTAACCAACTGAAGCTAACCGCTGCCGATGGCAAAAAGTACGCCACGGATACCTTTGATTATGACGGCATTCTGGAATTGGCAAAAAACTTTCCCAGCAAGGAAGCCAATCGATTTATCCAGTGGTTTACCTACAGTAATGAGACCATTGATGGGCAGAGTAAATCCAAAGCGTATGCGCTCTTTGACAGCACTCTGCTTGACACCATAGAGGTGGGCACCGTAAAGGGCTTACAACAAATTCATGCGTATTTGTTTGGAGGCCTCTACGATTTTGCCGGTCAGATCAGAACAACCAACATAGCAAAGGGCAGCTTTCGTTTTGCGGCTGTACTTTACTTGGAGGATAGTTTGGCACAGATTGAGGTGATGCCTGAAAACTCCTTTGATGATATTCTGCGCAAATATGTGGAGATGAACGTAGCCCACCCCTTTATGGAAGGAAACGGCAGAAGCACGCGCATCTGGTTGGATTTGATTCTGAAAAAGAATCTGCGCTTATGTGTGGATTGGAGTAAGGTTGACAAGAGGGAATACCTAAGTGCCATGCAACGGAGCGTATCAGATGTTCAGCCTATAAAAAACCTACTTCAAAGTGCCCTCACCGATCAGATTGATAGCCGGGACATGTTTATGAAGGGCATTGATTATTCCTACTACTACGAACAAGAGGATTTTGTGGCTGAGGCTGAAGGTGAATGAAAGCTTCAAATTTCAGCCAAATGAATAAGCACTACAAATCATGTTGACCATTCCAGACCATAGTGTGTAGAATAGCGATTGAGGGGAGGACATGAAACAAAGGTTGATAACATAACTCTGATAACAGTCGATCAGCGAACGCCATAGAGTGTGGGTAACTGGTATCAAATGGAGTAAAAGGCACCACAAAAACCAAAGCAAAACAGTTTAAGTCGAGCTTAAGGTTTGCGAGTGGGAGTAAACATAGGCAGGTAATTTACGTATGGAAGTAAGGCTTGATTTGGACAGGGTAAAGAGGAAGGGTTTTTCCGAGGTCATCTTTTGCGAGAGAAAGTCGGATAAGCAGCTTCGTGAAATAGCGGAAGAGATAATAAACAAGAGGCTCGATACCGCATTCAGCAGGATGGATGATCGTCAGCATTCCGCTGTTGCTTCCCTTATAAAAGACTTTGAATATGATCCCGTCTCAAGGGTCGGACACACATTGTTCGGGACCATAGAGAAAAACGGGGCGGCAGTCGCGGTCGTATCAGCGGGGAGTACAGATATTCCCGCTGCTGAAGAAGCCGCCCGTATAATAGAATTTTTTGGCTCCAGGGCAGACCGTTTCTATGATGTAGGAGTTGCGGGCATACACCGCCTCTTCAATGTTTTGCCCGAGATAAAAAAGGCAGACGTTGTGATAGTTGCTGCAGGCATGGACGGTGCCCTCCCCAGCGTGGTATCGGGGCTGGTATCCTCCCTCGTGATAGGTCTTCCCACATCTGTTGGGTACGGCATAGCTGAGAACGGCATGACGGCGCTTAGGTCGATGCTATGTTCATGCAGCCCAGGTCTTGTGGCGGTCAATATAGACAATGGGGTAGGAGCTGCCCTCTCAGCACTTGCGGCAGCAAGGATCAAGACCGGACCTGAGACCTGATTTATCCTCCCGGGAAAATCATAGTATAATTGACCGTAGCCAGTAAATATCTCATGAGTATTTATAACTTTGTACGGGTCATCTTCCGGGGCCTGTTTACATGATCGGAGGCAGAGACATTGCAGGATGACCGTTACCTAAGGATGTCGAAGAAGATCAGGGAGAGTATAGTGCCATTCACGGCACTCCTGATATTGTTCCTCTTCCTCTCTTGGCTTATAGTCTCTCCTCTCGGCCGTCCTCTTCTGTGGTCAGTCGTCCTTTCTTATTTCGCGTACCCCCTTTACAAATATCTTCACTGCAAAATTTTTTCCGAAAGGCTTACCAATATCGCAGCAGGCATAACAACTCTCACCATAGTTGTTTTTATGGCTATCCCGATGTTGTTTTTCGGGCTTTTTCTGACGAAAGAGTTTCTAAGGGTATACGATGCGGTAATTCAGAGCGGGATACTTTCAGGCTCCTACTCGGAGATACTCCGCAAACTGCACGATGTTCCCCTTCTCGGTGCGCTCTTATACCAGCTTGATATTATAAGCGGCATACCTGTGTTTGAGTCGATAATCGGAAGCAGTGTAAACTGGATTACAGGATTTGTCCGTCTGATCTCGAGGGAGATACTTGGCAATGCCTTCAAAGTCTTTTATCTGCTGGCGGTAGTTACGGTATCCTCTTTCTTTATTGTCAGGGACGGTCACATCATACTTCAGTACGTAAAGGACATCATGCCTCTTACCGAATCGGAGAGGGACAACATAATCGACAGATCAGCCAAGATGCTGAGGGCAGTCGTCTACGGCATAGTGGTGACAGCAGCCATACAGGGAAGTCTTGGCGGACTGGGATGGTGGTTCGTGGGTCTGGGCCATCCCGTCCTTTTCGGTTTCTTTATGTTCATTACCGGAATGATACCCTTTGTCGGCACTCCGGTAATATGGGTGCCCGGTGTCCTGAGCCTGTTTATAAACGGAGATTATACCGGTGGGATGATCCTTCTTGGATGGGGCATAGGAGTCGTGAGCATGGTGGATAATTTCATAAGGCCTATATTTATTTCGGGCGAAAGCAAAATACACATGCTTGTCATATTCGTAGGCATATTCGGAGGTCTTTTCAACTGGGGTTTCCTTGGCCTTTTCATAGGTCCGCTCATTCTCTCCCTCGGAATATTTCTCCTTGATCTTTACAGGGCCATAGTTTCAGAAAAGTTCAAAGCTAACTGAGAGCATAACGGTTTGGAGGCAACAAGATGATAAGGATAGTGGCTGTTTCGGGCAACAAAGACAGCGGCAAGACGACGCTTTGCAGGAAGCTTATCAAAGAGCTGTCGGAAATGGGGATAATGACAGGCTATATAAAAAGGACAGCCGAAGATGTGCTGTCAGAAAAGAATACTGATACGGGCTCAGTCTCCGATATGGGGATAGGGTCCGTGCTCTGGGGGAGGGACGGTCTCAGATACGAGCTTACGGCTTCTGAAGATACGACCCCTTATTATATTGCGTCCAGATATTTTCCCGAAGCGGAAATAATCATACTTGAGGGAGGCAAAAACCTCCACCTGCCCAAAATATGGGTGAGGTCGGAGGGGGAAGTCCGGCCTGAATATCCCGGAATACTCATGATCTATGACCGTGGCGGAAACAAAGACAGCAGCCTTGTCTACTGCGGCGGTGAAGAGAAAGAGATGGCGCTCAGGCTTGCATCCATGGTAAGGGGTAAGGCGTACAGAAGTTCTAAGGTCTATTTCGGAGATTCGCCTCTTCCGATGAAAGATTTCATTGCTGACTTCATCAGAGGCAGCATATTGGGCATGCTGGCCTCACTAAAGGGCGGAAAGGATCCTGAGAAAACCATAAGGATATACATAGACGGGAGCACGGAGGGCAAAAAATAAGGCTTTTTACCAAAGAGTTATCTTGGCCAGTGTCTTGACCGACAGGGATAAACGGTTTGAAAATGTTGATCCAGAATAGGCAGGATTTGGGATCATAATTTTTAAAGGTCAATTAAAAGGTTGTAAGTTAAATTGAAAGTAGATATAATAATAAATTGGGTCAGCTGAAAGGCTCATAAAACAACAACCTTCGAGGGGGTCGCTTTTCCAATGGAAATTTTGGGCGTCATAGGAGGCATAGCCGTAGCAGCGCTGCTGTATGCGGGATATGCTTCAAGCAAGATCAATTCTTTTAAAGTTGATCATGACAGGATCAATGAACTTTCCGGCATTATACAGAGCGGTGCTATGGCTTTTCTTTACAGGGAGTACAAAGCGCTGGTTCCTTTTGTAATAATCGTTGCAGCTCTTCTGGCCTGGAAAATCAATGTTCCAAGTGCCGTATGTTTCGTATCGGGAGCTCTTTGCAGCGCACTCACCGGATACATCGGGATGAAAGTTGCTACCAAAGCCAACGGTAAGACAGCTTTCGCAGCGATCACCGGAATGAACGGCGCACTGACGGTAGCATTCACCGGCGGAAGCGTTATGGGAATGGCAGTCGTTGGGGTGGGACTTCTTGGAGTGGTTGCGATGTTTGTTCTTTTTGGCGATCCTAACGTCATAACCGCTTTCGGTTTTGGAGCCAGCTCTATCGCTCTCTTTGCCCGTGTGGGCGGCGGCATCTACACCAAAGCAGCTGACGTGGGAGCGGATCTTGTAGGCAAGGTAGAGGCGGGCATCCCCGAAGACGACCCCCGCAACCCTGCAGTCATCGCGGACAATGTGGGCGACAACGTAGGCGACATTGCAGGCATGGGAGCAGACCTCTTTGAATCGTATGTAAACTCAATTATCGCCGCCATGGCGATCGGCGCCATGTTTGCAGGAATGTCGGGAGTGATGTACCCCCTTCTTCTTTCAGCGGTAGGCATTATAGCATCGATACTGGGGACCTTTTTTGTCAGGGTAAAAGAGGGCGGAGACCCCGCCAAAGCCCTTCGCTACGGACTTGGAACAACAGGACTCTTTATGATAGTCGGAACATTCTTCCTTACCCGCTGGGTCTTCCTTGGTGATCTTACCCTCTTCTACGCGGTCGTGTCAGGAGTAGTCTCCGGTATACTTATTGGAGCTGCCACAGAATTCTACACATCAGGCGACTATGCGAGCGTCAAGGAGATAGCGGCTGCATCTGAGACGGGAGCAGCTACAAACATTCTTGCCGGCCTCGGCGTAGGCATGAAGTCAACAACGATACCGGTCATCCTTGTGTGCGCCGCTATCCTCGCGGGAGTGCAGTTCGGCGGCCTTTACGGGATCGCATGCGCGGCAGTCGGAATGTTGGCGATCACTGGCATGGCACTCTCCGTAGATGCATACGGACCTATCTCTGACAATGCAGGCGGGATTGCAGAAATGGCAGATCTTCCCGAAGAGGTCCGCCAGATCACAGACAGGCTTGATGCAGTGGGAAACACCACCGCTGCAGTCGGCAAAGGACTTGCCATAGGTTCCGCGGCACTCACGGCGCTGGCACTTTTTGTCGCATATGCTCAGGCGACCAACCTTGCCTCGATCGACCTCAAGGATCCGAAAGTAATGGTAGGCCTTTTCATAGGAGGTCTTCTGCCTTTTGTATTCAGTGCCCTTTCTATCCAGGCAGTCAGCAGGGCTGCTGAAAAGATGATAGAAGAGGTGCGCAGACAGTTCAGGGAGATCCCGGGTATAATGGAGGGCACAGGCCGTCCGGAGTACGAACGCTGCGTAGACATTTCTACAGCGGCTGCCCTTCGTGAGATGATCCTCCCCGGTCTGATGGCGGTACTTGCTCCCGTAGTTGTCGGATACGGACTTGGAGCCCAGGCCCTCGGCGGTCTTTTGGGCGGGTCGATCGTAACAGGTGTTATGATGGCTATTTTCATGTCAAATGCAGGCGGTGCATGGGATAATGCCAAGAAGTACATTGAATCCGGGCATCACGGCGGAAAAGGAACAGCGCCCCATGCAGCGGCAGTCGTCGGAGATACGGTGGGAGACCCGTTCAAGGACACGGCAGGACCAAGCCTTAACATCCTTATAAAACTCATGTCGGTAGTTGCGACGGTACTTGCTCCGCTGCTTGTTTAACATAAAGCACCTGTATCATTTAAAGCTGGGTATGTGATAATGTTCGAGGGGGAGAGGTTTACTCTCCCTCTGGTTTTCTGTATCGGAGGTGCGCCATGGCCGGCGATGATGTCAGAGAGGTGAAATCCAGACTTGATATTGCCGAAGTTATCGGTGACTATGTAGCGCTGCGCAAGAGCGGTCAGACTTACTGGGGAAGATGTCCCTTCCATAATGAAAAGACTCCCTCCTTCAGCGTCTCTCCAGAAAGGCAGACATTCCACTGTTTTGGCTGCGGCAAAGGCGGAGATGTTTTTACTTTTATAATGGAAATTGAGAACCTAGAGTTCAGGGAAGCGTTGGAGAGGCTTGCAGAGAGGGCGGGAGTCAGACTGCAGGGACCTGTTGACGGCAGCCGCGGCAAGATCCTTGCTGGAGTCGATATCCTGAAACATGCGCTCGATTTCTTCATAAGATCGCTTCACGGAAATTCGGGAGAAGCGGCCAGGGCTTATCTTGCCAGACGCACTCTCACAAATGATGATATGATGCGTTTTGAGATTGGGTGGGCACCCTCTTCATGGGATTCCCTCTCAAGATATCTTCATGACCTTGACCTTAACGATGGACAGATCATAGAGAGCGGCCTGGCTGCAATGGGCACAAGGGGAATATATGACAGGTTCCGCGGACGCATAATGTTTCCAATATACAGCTTAACAGACCGTATCGTCGGTTTTGGGGGAAGGATACTTGACGGAGAGGGAGCAAAGTATCTTAACAGTCCTGAAAGCGCGCTCTTTAACAAACGCAACAACCTCTACCTGATGAACAAGTCCAAGACTCAGATAAGGGAAAAGGGTCACGTGATACTGGTAGAAGGATACATGGATGCTATCAGATGCCACCTGGCCGGGTATACAAACACGGTCGCGTCTCTGGGAACTTCCCTGACAGAAGCCCAGGCCCTTTTGATCAAAAGAATGACAGGGCTCTGCTATATCTGTTATGATTCGGACAGCGCAGGGCAGGAAGCTGCTTTACGAGGGATGTATACTCTCCAGAAGCAGGGAGTGTCGGTTAGAATAGTCAGATTGACAGGAGGCAAAGATCCGGATGAAGTCCTTCTGGCAAATGGCGGGTTGCAGATGTTTGCATCAGCGCTTGAGTCTGCGATGCCTCTTCCTGTATATCATGCCATATTGAGGAAGGCTGAGATGGAAATGCCGGAAAAGTCGCTGGCAGCAAGAAATGACCTGCTTGACGGACTGGTCTCACTCTCTGCATTTGATGTGGCTCCGCATATCGAGAAAATATCTCAGCAAATGGGAGTATTCCCGCATGAGCTGAAGAGAGAGATAGAAGAAAGGCGCATCGGTCAGGCCGATACTGCATCAAGAAGAATGCCTGAAGATGACAGTGTTGGTCTCATTGAAACCGGAGAGGGCACAGACACCGAACTAAAGCCCTCTTCTGAGCCGGATGATCTGGAATGCATGTTTTCAAGCATTATCTGGGGAAGCGAAGAGTTGAGATCACGTTTTTCCCCGGAGTATGTGGTGCCTTTTATAAAAGATGAAATACTTCAGAATATGGTATCCGCCCTTTTGTCCGGAGAGGATCCCAGACATCTTGAGGAGAGATGGAGGCAGATCGGCGACAGAAGATCCCCGGAATTGGTCGCACGCGGCAATGGATTGATCTCCAGAGAGGGCATCGACCCCGATAAGGCGGAAGGCATAGCAGAAACTATAAGAAGAAGGTGTATCGAAGAGAGGGTCTTATCCCTGAATACAAAGCTGAAAAAGGGCACTGCAACGGAGCCTGAAGTTGAAGAACATCTTAGGCTGACAAGAATCCTTAAAGGAGGTAAATTCGGGGCATGAGAAAGACAAAGACAACTAAAAAAAGTGACGCATCCGTATCGGACAACACTCCGAAACTGACCGATGAAAGCAGAGAGGATGCGGTTGATGAGATATCCACGGACATGATAGACATCTCAGATCCTGAAAAAGGAGAGGCGTGCGATCCTTCAGTAATAGAAGACGAAATGCTGGATGCCCCCGACAGCGTTGATCTGGATGAAGAGCTCAAAGTCATCTGCGGTGACGATGAGGAGGAAAGCATATCTGAGGTCGATGCCGTAAAAGAGACCGGCGGTGAAGACGCCGATCCTGCAGACTACACAGCCTATATAGACAACGTAAGGGACCTTCTCCATGAAGGAAGGGAGAAGGGGTTTGTGACCTACGAGGATATTGAAAAGCATATGCCCAAAGATTTTCTTACAGCTGATATCCTTGACAGCCTTTACATGAATCTGATGGAACTTGGAGTCGACGTAGTAGATGAACCAAAGACGAAGGTCGATCCATCTGAAGGAGAGCATCTTCTTCCGACCAATGCCAATACTGAAGAGATGGGTGATCTTGAAGATCTTCCCCTCTCGGACCCTGTCCGCATGTATCTGCGGGAGATCGGCAAAATACCCCTCCTGACATCGGAAGACGAAGTTGAACTTGCCAAAGGGGTAGAGGCGGGCAGCATGGACTCGAAAGACAAGCTGGTAGAGGCAAACCTGAGACTGGTAGTCAGTATAGCAAAAAAATATATCGGCAGGGGGATGCTTTTCCTCGATCTTATCCAGGAGGGAAATCTGGGACTGATACGTGCTGTTGAGAAATTTGACTATCGCAAGGGATACAAGTTCAGCACCTACGCGACATGGTGGATCAGACAGGCTATAACCAGAGCAATAGCGGATCAGGCGAGGACTATAAGGATACCGGTCCATATGGTCGAGACGATAAACAAGCTTATACGGGTCTCGAGGCAGTTGGTCCAGCGTTTGGGCAGAGAGCCTGCCGCGGAGGAGATAGCCGCTGAGATGGAGATAGCCTCAGACAGGGTCGAAGAGATCCAAAGAATAGCGCAGGAACCTGTCTCCCTCGAAACTCCCATCGGTGAAGAAGAGGACAGCCAACTGGGGGATTTCTTAGAAGACAAGGATCTTCCGAGTCCGGAAGAAGCCGCGGCAAGCCAGATCCTAAGGGAACAGCTCGATGAAATGCTTGATGACCTCACAGATCGGGAAAGGGAGGTACTCAGACTCAGATTCGGACTGGAGGACGGCCATGCGCACACGCTGGAAGAGGTCGGCAGACGTTTTGGTGTAACAAGGGAAAGGATACGACAGATCGAGGCTAAAGCTCTGAGAAAACTCCGCCATCCGAGCAGAAGCAAAAAACTCAAAGATTTTCTGGAATAGTCAAGGTTTGTGAAAAAGTACCAAAGGTCTGTTTGTTAAAAACAATAATGAGTTTTCTTGTTGATTTGCATCTATATGCACATTCAACTATCAAAAAGAATGACTGTAGCCGATATCCTGTTTAAAAATGAAAGTTTGATAAATATTGCACGAGCGGTTGATATGGATTATACTCTTTCTGGTGTTGCGCGGATGGTGATCGTCTTTTGAGAATGGATAAGTATCTTAGTCGTTGCTGAAAAACAGCGATAGGATCAATAGGATCAAATAGCGCCTAATTGCAATGCCTGATTTTTGCCGTTTTGATTCAAATAGACGAGAATCAGGCTTGTTATTATTTGAGACAAAAAAGC
>JAPCWD010000008.1 GCA_025943965.1 Synergistaceae bacterium DZ-S4 | reverse complement strand
CCCCGTAATCCGGCATTTTGTAGCAAGGTTTTTGCAGCCCCGGCGGGAAAAGCCTGTCTGTTATCTCCTTGTCGCTTAAGTCTTTTGCGGATCCCCACTCGAGGCTTGTTTCCCCGGCACGTTTGAGTACGTCTATGACAGTTGTCCGTGAACAGTGACATGCTGCGGAGACCTGTTTGTTGCTGATCCCAAGGCTGTGAAGCCTTAGGATCTCCCTGTAATTGGCCATCTCTAATGACCCCTCCTCAAATAATGTATTTGCATCACATGGATGCTAAATGCATTATATTGATAGAGGTTCAGTGAGGTAATAAAAAGGTGGAGGGGTGTACAACTCGTCCGGTCGGAGTGTTCAGTTTGGAGCGGTGAGGGTGTTCAACTCACGCGGTCAATGTGTTCAATTTGACGCGGCGTATGCATAAAGGAGCCCTAATGGCTTTGCTATATCTTAAAGTGCCCCCCAATGTCAAGACACGAATTTGCATATGATCCGAATAGCTCCTTTCATTATGCTGCGTGTGTTTTCTGCTGTTGGCAGAAAGCATTGGGTGTAAGTCCCCCCAACGATGCATGGGGGCGGATCATGTTGTAATCGAGCATGTACCTGTCGACGCCGTTGATCATCTCCCTAGGTGTGATGTACTCGTTGATGTATATATCCTCGTATTTCAAGCTGCGGAAAAAGCGTTCTGTGCGAATGTTGTCCAACGCCTGGCCTTTGCCGTCCATTGATATCCTTACGCCGTTGCTTTCCATCAGATCGAGGTAGGCCTGATTGGTGAAGTGGCTGCCCTGATCAGAGTTGATGATCTCCGGTTTGCGATGGCAGAGAGCACGACGGAGACATCTTAAGACAAATTCTTTTTCCAATGTGTAACTGACCTCATAGTCCACGATTTGGCGAGTATGCCAGTCGATGATGATAAACAAGTACAGAAAACCTTTCTTAAACGGCAGGTAGGTGATATCTATGCCCCAGACCTGGTCCTCATGATCAATTATAAGGTTGCGTAACAGGTATGGCCGTACATATTGTTTATGATACCGTTTGCTCAGGTTAGGCCCAGGATACAGAGCGATAATATCCATCAGGCGCATCAGGCGGCGTACACGTTTTTTGTTGACTTTGCAGCCATATTGATTTCGTAGATAGTCAGCCATTTTGCGATATCCCCAGGCAGGCTTTGATAAATGCGTTCTGTCAATGATCTCCATTATGTTTAGGTTCTCCAGAGATTCTCCATGGGTCGGATCAAAAAAATCTCGGCTCTGCTCTCTATAAACACTGCTGCGATTGACTTCCATAAGTTCGCACTGCCTTTTAACCGTCAGTTTTTTGTTTTTTTGTGAAACGAGTTTTAGGCGCTCCTTCGGGACCAAATATTTCGTTATATTTTTTTTTGAGCCAGTCACACTCGATCGTGAGCTGGCCAACCTTCTGCTGCAGGACTGTGATTTCATCTTCTTTGGCCTCAAGTTTCCGGACACTGTCCGTTGCACCTCGCCTGAAAACTTCAGCCGCATGCTCTTGAAACTGCTTGTGCCAGCTGCTCAAGGTCGCTGGTGATATTTGATACTTTTCGGCAAGTTCATTAAGCGTGTGCTGTCCGCTGAGCAATTCCAGTACGACCTTCGATTTGAATTCTGGGTTATAGGTATTTTTCTTCTTCATCTCACCATTGTATTCGGTTCTGTCATATTTTTCATGTCTCATTTCTTGGGAGCACTATAATATGTCGGCAAAACGTAGAGCATCAGAAATATTTACAGGCTTGTATTCACTCTTAATTTGAAAGAGGCGCAACGAATAGTTGTATAAGATATTCTCATACAACTCATTAAGATAGGGATTCTTGTCAATATCATCAAATATGACATTACCTAATGATACAGTGTTCCTATTCGCCACTTTGCACCCCTCCCTTAAATCCAAGAAGGGACTTCATAATCTCTTGCTTATCTTCATCCGCTTCATTGAATGGCAAAAAGTAGAAGTAAAAAGAGTAGAACTCCATTCCCGCAGTTTTAATCTTTTCTATGATATAGGAAACATGAGCTTGAATATCTTTTCGCATTTTTTTCGCTACTAGTTCGCGAAATTCTGCAGATGGGCGGTTTTTTTCTATTCCCAACGAGTAACCGAGAAACACGCCAAACGCAGTATCATGGGCAATTGTTTGTCCTTTGCTTGGTATGATGATGTTCTTTAATTGTTCGGCAACTTCCGGTGCAAACTCCTTATCAAACGCTGTGCTTTCTACAAGTCGGATTTCCCGTGAAGTATCATTCTTTATAGCTTCAAGTGTGATAAAGGCATCGTCGATTGCATCCCTTGGATCTCCTACGATGCGAGACTTGCCAAACACCATCTGGAAAGATGGCATTTCCGCGCCGGTCTGCAGTAAATGAACGCAGCTGGTGCCGGTCGTCAGTAATTCATCGGACGGGGTGTCAAATTTACTGAACACTTTTGGAGCATCAAGTATCTGTTCCAAAAACACATACAGCATCAGGTCACCCAGTTCGTCACCAAGCCAAGTCAAATCGCCGTTGCAACGGTAGTGCAACAATTCGACTGCTTTCAGACCAATGAGCGTTATCTCATCATCATTCATAAACTTCTTTATGCGTTCCCGCGAGTAAATGTATTGACCTATGTTTTTCAATAGAAACTTCTTTAGGGCATCGAAAGAGAACGCATTGTCAACCACGCTCAGTTGAAACAAGCGCAACTGGTAAGGGTTTATTAAACCCAGCTTTTCGTCATGTGATACTTCTGTGAAAACACCGTCAAAACCGGCATCCTTAAGCGTCTTTTTCAACACACTCGATGAAGCATCGTGAGTTTGATCCCTTAAATGCGATTTCTTAGAAACAGACTTGGTTGTGATAAAACTAATGATTGCATCTATAGTGTTTTCTGGTTGCATATTGTTAGTGTCACGTATAGCTTTCAGAAAATCACCGATCATCAGGAGGATTTCGCTTACGCGCTTTATCTCTGCTGTAATGCTATCAATACTTTCTGCTGGCAAGCTCTTAATCTGTTCTTCAAGTGTTGCTTTCTTGTCATTCCAATATCGTATGTAACGTTCGTGATTTGCTACAGTGTAGACATTCAGATCGGCATTTCCAAGCACAACATACATAGTGCGGGCTTTCCAATTAACATCCTTGTATAACTGACAGGCCTCATACATGCAATTGATAGACTTCAAATACTCATCTGAAATGAGAAGCACAGCATACTCAGCTTGGCGAATACGGTTCATGAATTCCTCAATACTACCCCACGGAGCAATGTCATTTGTATCGCGCAGGATAGGACAAACTGTGCGGACAGAGGACTCTATCTTATCTGCAAAGTCTTTTTGTTCTCTATTGTACGAGATAAATAATGACATCGTCTTACTCCTTTGAATTTATTGAGATGACCAAACATCTGCCAGGTTTTCCGCTTGCTTCATCACGAGCTCTATTGCGGCTGGCTGCTTATCGGGTGGATAACCATATTTGTTCAGTATTCTGCGAACTATGACCATAATACGTGCACGGGCTGTCTCCTTAATTGCAAAGTCGATGGTCGCGTTCTTTCTGACCTTATCGGCTATCTCCCGTGCAATTGCCCTTAATTGGTCGTCTCCCAGAACCTTTACCGCACTGTCATTGGTTTCAAGTGCATCATAAAAAGCAAGCTCATCCTCAGAAAGACCCATGTCTTGTCCGCGCTTATCAGCCGCGTTAATCTCACGAGCGATACGAATAAGTTCTTCGATAATTTCGGCAGTTGTCAAGAGGTTGTTCTGATACCTCTTTATTGCGCCATCCAGCATTTCCATTAATGTTTTTGATTTGGCCAGGTTGTGTTTGGAGCGTATTTTTATCTCATCAGATAACAGCTTCTTTAGGAGTTCGATGGCAACATTCTTATATTTCATTCCTTCGATTTCTTTCAAGAATTCTTCCGAAAGAATGGATAGTTCAGGTTTTTCAAGTCCCGCAGCACCAAAGATGTCCACGACTTGGTCAGAAGAAATAGCAGAGTTTACGATATTCCGTATAACTGAATCATAACTCTCGCCTTTTCCATTGCCGCCCGTTTCAAATTTTGTTAATCGTGCTTTGACCGCTTGGAAAAATGCAATCTCTTCAGCATTTTCAAAAGTGGCAGGATCAGGCTTAGCAAGAGCGTATGCCTGCCCTAACAACGAGACTTCACGGATAAAACGATTCTTGCCATCGTCCAAACCAAGAATGAAGTCCTCCGCTTGCAATATCAGCGACAGCTTATCCTTAACAGCACTGGAGAAGAAAGCCGAGTAATCAAAACCATAGAGTATGCAGCGCACAACCTCCAGCTTTTCAAGCATTATCTCAACAGCCTTCTGCTGTGTTTCAGCCGGAACACCTTTGCCACCGCTTTCTGCGTAAAAACCAAGAGCCTTTTTTAAGTTTGTGGCAATGCCTATGTAATCTACAATTAGACCGCCAGGCTTGTCCTTAAACACGCGGTTTACACGTGCGATAGCCTGCATCAGGTTATGGTCTTTCATCGGTTTATCAATATACATTGTATTAAGACACGGAGCATCAAAGCCGGTGAGCCACATATCGCGTACGATGACAATTTTCAGCGGATCGTTCTCATCCTTCAAGCGGAGGGCAAGAGCTTTTCTCTGTGCTTTAGTCGTATGGTGCTTCTGGATTGCGGCACCGTCTGAGCTGCTGGAAGTCATAACGACCTTGATAGATCCTTTGTCTAGGTCGTCACTGTGCCATTCGGGACGCAATTTAACAATCGCATCATAAATTTCTACCGCAATACGGCGGCTCATGGCTACTATGAGAGCTTTTCCCTCAAAGACCTTCTGTCGTTCTTCAAAATGCGTCACAATGTCATTGGCGAGAATACGGATTCTATCCTCGTTTCCGACAATTGCTTCCAATTTCGCCCACTTGATTTTCGCTTTAGTCGCTTCGTCAGCTTCGCCAACCTCATCAAGTTCTGCATCGAATTGCTCGATTAAGCGCTTTCCTTCCTCAGTAAGATTGACTTTCGCGAGTCGACTTTCGTAGTAAATCCTTACAGTAACCTTATCCTCAACTGCTTGAGCGATGTCATAAATATCAATATAGTTACCAAAGACAGCAGGTGTGTTCGCATCCTGCTTCTCAACAGGCGTTCCTGTGAACCCAATAAATGTGGCGTTTGGAAGCGCGTCACGGATATACTTAGCGAAACCGTAAGCAATCCGCTGACCAACTACCTCGCCGTTTTCTTTAATGTCACGGAGCTTAGCGTTAAATCCATACTGGGTACGATGTGCTTCGTCAGCAATAACCACGATGTTGTCACGGTCAGACAACAGTTCATAAACCGATTCGTTGTTATCCGGAATAAACTTCTGTATGGTCGTGAAGACGATGCCCCCAGACGCAACCTTCAATAGTGTTTTCAGCTCTTCGCAGGAGTTCGCTTGTGTGGGTGGTTGGCGCAAGAGTTGGCTATTGCCTGCGAATGTGTCAAACAGCTGATCGTCAAGATCATTTCGGTCTGTAATGACCACTATGGTTGGATTATTTAAGGCTCGGACGATTTTACCGGTGTAAAATACCATCGAAAGTGATTTGCCGGAGCCTTGTGTGTGCCAGATAACGCCTGCCTTACGGTCACCCTTTGGCTGATCGGAAGCGGAGGGTAACCCGTAGCTTGCAGGGTCTTCCCGAACCATATTGGTAGATTTATTTGAATAACCACTGGCGCGGATTGTCTGCTCCAATGCTTTATTGACGGCATAATACTGATGATAAGCAGCGATTTTTTTGACCGTCTCCACCTTTACTATATGTGTGACCTTGTCCTCGGTTTGTGTCTTTTCATAGGTCACGAAGCTTTGGATGTAGTCAATCAACGTTGTGGGATTGCACAACCCATGAATTAAGGTTGAAAGTTCGTTGTCAAATTTAGCGGCTTCTTTGATACCGTCTTTGGTTTTCCATGTACTGAAACGGGAATATGGCGCGGTAAGGGATCCAGCCTTTGCTTCTAAACCATCGGAAATAATGCAAATTTCGTTATATGTAAACAAACCCGGTATCGCTAACTTATACGCCTGCAGCTGTTCATATGCCTTGTGGCAGGTGGCGTTCTCGTCAGCGGGGTTTTTTAATTCAAATATTACAAGCGGAATACCGTTAACAAACAGGAGTACATCGGGCCGCTTGTTATTGTTGTTCTGAACAACAGTGTACTGGTTGACAACGAGGAACTCATTGTTAAGAGGGCAATCGAAGTCTACTACCCGAACAGTGTCACCTTTGATGTCGCTGTCGTTGCGGTATTCTACAGGAACGCCATCCACGAGCATTTTATGGAACTCCTCATTATCAGCGAGTAAGTTTGAGGTGGCTATTCGCGACAGCTTACGAACCGCGCTCTGAATGGCATCAGCGGGGATGGTCGGGTTCAGCTTGTGCACTGCTGTCTGAAGCCGACCCAGAAGCAATACATCCCCGTAACTGCTGCGTTCGGGATTCAGAGCGTCCGGAGCGAGGTCAACTCCGGATATGTAGGTATAGCCGAGGCTCTGCAACTCCTCAATAACCATTTCTTCTATTGCAGATTCGCATAGTTTTGCCATTTTTTCGCCTCCTTATTGTTTCACCCTCACTTCACCACTGATTAGCTTCGGGAGAAGCGTGTCGCGTAGTTTTTGTAGAATAAGTATTTGAAAACAGTTTCGTGAAATTTTTTCCATCATTGGATCGATAACTATACTAAACAAGTTCACCATTTTTGAGTTTGGAACAACCACTTCAAAACTTTTAACATCATCACTGTTAATATGTTGTTGAGCTCCTCCTGTTTGCCGACTAACAAGTGCATCCAGATTTTCTTTTAGCCACAAATAAATGAAATTGTTTGATAATTCTGCTTTTGGTACTAATCCAATTACTGATTGATTAGCGGCAAACGAATACTCAATAATACTTATTTGCCCTAATGTTGCACCTGTGATTGCAATTACCGTTGTTCCGGCAGGTAGTAATTTAGCAGCAGATTTTTGTAGTGCCTCTTCAGTAATAAATTCACTTGCTTCAAGTATTCTAAAATCGTTAACCTTACCTGAGTTTATCCACCCTACTGTACCGTTTTTCCAATAAGATTCAATTTTTCGAGATGGTGTGCCTCCCAATAGAATATTATATTTACTGGAAATAGGAACGACATCCCAATCCTCGCTTGCATCCTCAACAAACCACTTTCTAAAATACGTCTGAGCCAAGTCTTCTAGCGTTTTATTCTGCCTGGTTAAAAGGTCGATTTTATCATCAAGCGAGGATAAAACTTCCGCTATGGCTTTTTGAATAATTACATCCTCACAATACATTACCTCAACTGAGTTTAATAATGTTTGTGTGATCAATGGATGTGATGAACCTTCAGCATGTTGATTAAGATCCGATAACTTCAATAAATAGTATAAATACTTGGTAGAATTACTCCCTTTAGGTTTTGCTGCTAAAGCATTATCGGATATCCAAATAGGTCTGTTTTCATAAAAAACGCTTCCACAATAAGCACCTACTCGACCAATGATAATTGTTTCTCCATCATAATTGAATTGGTCAGCATATTCAAGAATTCCGTTGCCACCATATACCGGGATGTTTCCTTCTGCTTTTGGTCGAGCTTTACCATTTCCAAAGCAAACTATATCTCGCAGTTGGCACTCTCTAAACTCTGTCATAGCTCAATCCCTACTTTCGCCAGATTCTCCTTTATCCTTTTATCCAGCTTTACGCTTTCCTCCATCTGCCCCTTGAGCTCTACCGACAGTTTTTGGACACGCTCTTCAAAGTCAAAATCGTCCTCTTCATCCGGCAATCCTACATAACGTCCCGGTGTTAGAACATAATCAAGTGCGGCAACTTCTGATACAAGCGCAGATTTACAAAAGCCGGGTACATCCTCATATCCTTCGCTTGTCTTCCAGTTATGATATGTATCGGCAATAGTGCTGATATCCTCATCGGTAAGTTCACGCGTGCGGCGATTTATCAGCTTACCCATATTCCGCGCGTCGATAAACAGTATCTTGTCACGGCGGGGGTGGCTGGGGTCGCTTTCCTTTGCACGGGAAAGGAACCACAAGCAAGCCGGTATCTGTGTATTTAAAAACAGCTTTGTAGGCAGGTTAACGATACAATCCACCAAACCTGCTTCAATAAGTGCTTTACGGATTTTATCTTCACCGTTGGTCTTTGAAGTTAGCGATCCTTTTGCTAAAACAAAACCGGCAGCGCCCTTCGGATTCAGATGATAAATGAAGTGTTGAATCCAAGCATAGTTTGCATTATTCGGTGGTGGCGGCGTTTCACGGCTATATTGCCAGCGTCCGTCGGTCTGAAGCAACTCACCGGACCAGTCGCTGTCATTAAAAGGTGGATTCGCAATAACGAAGTCAGCCCTAAGATCCGGATGCGCATCATTAAGGAATGATCCTTCATTGTTCCACTTCACGTTTGAACTGTCGATGCCACGTAAAGCAAGGTTCATTTTACATAGCCGCCAAGTAGTCTGGTTGCTTTCCTGTCCATAAACTGATACAACGCTTTCAAACAGCTTATCGATTTCCTTTGCTTTGCCATTGTAGCGGTCTGCGTGAGCTTCGATAAACTTTTCGCTCTGAACAAACATACCGCCAGAACCACAGCATGGGTCGAAAACACGCCCTTCGTAAGGTTCGAGCATTTCAACGAGCAACTGAACTACACAGCGGGGTGTGTAGAACTGCCCGCCCTTTTTACCCTCTGCCAGGGCAAACTGGCCGAGGAAATATTCGTAAACTCTGCCAAGGACGTCGTTGGAACGGGACACGCTATCGCCTAGCGCGACGGTGCTGATAAGGTCTATCAGCCCACCCAGCGATTGCTTATCAAGTTTTTCTTTAGCATATTCTTTCGGTAAAACACCCTTAAGGGATGGATTGTCTTTTTCGATGGCGTCCATTGCGTCGTCTATGTCCTTACCGATCGTCGGCAGTTTGGCGCGGCTCTGAAGATAATCCCAGCGCGCCTGCGGCGGAACATAAAAAACATTTTCCGCGCGATATTCATAAGGATCATTTGGATCGGCTCCGGCATAGTCACCTTCGCCCGCTTCAAGTTTGTGATACAACTCATAAAAGTTGTCCGATATGTATTTTAAGAATATAAGCCCAAGAACAATATGCTTATATTCAGCAGCATCCATATTCTTACGCAGCTTGTCCGCAGCAGCCCAAAGCACCTGCTCGACAGGCTGTTCTTTTACCTCTTTTTTTGCTTTCGCCATAGTTTTCTCCTCACTTCTTAATCTTTAGATTTTTTTCTGGCTTTGCCCCAGTTTAATAATAATCTATCTAGTGTCCTATAAATTGGACTTAATCAGAATCCATTGAGTCGGAATTATCTGCAGCGCCACCCGAACGTATCCATTCGTCAACCTCGGACAGCTTAAACTTCCATAGCCTGCCTACCTTATAGGCGGGCATATTTCTTTTTGCAATCCACTGCAAAATAGTTTCCCTCCCAACACCAAGATACTCTTGCACTTCCTTTAAGGTCGACCATTTTTCTATATTGTTTTCGCTCACACTAATAACCTCCATGTATCTTGTGTTAATCTGCTTTGAATTTTATATTTATTGAAATGTTAAATTTCCTCATGTCATTAGGGAAACAGTTTTCACCATCGCTGTCTTGCATCTCCCAAACACAATCGAATTTCCCTTCAGAACCACGGGCATCAAAGTCTGTGGTTATTTTTATATCCTTACCTGGCGGTGTATCCGGTATATCAATGGTGTTTATATCAGCTTTTGGCCGCACTTCATTGCAGTTTGCAAAAACGAGTTTGCGACCACGCCATGTCTGAGTCCCATTATTTCGAATTACCCACGTGTGCTGGAATTTATCGTAGCAGTGAACCGAATAAGAGCGCTGCGGCTTACATTCAAGAACCCAAGCACTATCTCCCGGATAAAGCGGAGTCATTCGCTTCACAGGCTGCGTGTCAGGCTCTAACAGCAATTGTTGATATTTTAAAGCGACGATATCATCGACATCATTGCTTTCGCTCTGAATAAGCAGCTGGAACTGATATGCCAGTGATTTTGATAGTAATAACCTGTCCGACTCGGCAGAAACAGGTATTGCAAAAGCTGTCATGACATCGCGAAGTCTATCTTTTCCTATATTATCGGCAAAGAACTCAGATAAAGAATCTAACGGAAACGGGTCAGGAAAGCTCGCCTTCATGTCAGTTGTTATTTGCCTACCACCTTTATAAAGCATCCGCTGATATTCAAGGTTGTCGCTCGTTTGCTTTGTCTTGAGCCTCGGTAGCGAAAACACTGTGCTACCGGCTGCGATGAAGCAATTCGTAACAAACACGCCTTGATTTTTTTGATTGTTCAGGTAGGGATATACCTTCTTAAAAAACTCAGATGCGTTTATGCGAACCACCTCACTTTTGTTGTACCAGACTTTGTACCAGATGTACCATCCCTGAGTAATTTTTTGTACCGTCGCGTCTTGATATCCTTATCTCAGATAGAGGGATCGGAGATTGAGACTGCCCGAAGGTAAAAAATAACATCTTCATTGTATTACAAAACAAGTCAAAAATCAATCCTTTTACACGAAAATGTTCAAAAAAAGTTATAAAACCATTTAAACCGATTCGTGTAGACGTTCCCAATATCGAAAAATAAATCTCAAAGCCTGAGATGCGCATTAAGGCGGCGGGATACATAAGAAGTTCCAAGCACGGCAAACGCCGTGTTCGGAGCCTCGGATGTACCCACCGTGCCTTGTCATGCCCATTTTTCAGGTGTAACGGTCGGTGTACATCGAAGCACCGACTTTTTATGTGTCCTTGTCGCCCTCATCCGCACACAGGCGGAAAGGACACAACGCATGAAAATTCAATGGAAATTCGCAGACGGAACCACATCAGAAGTTGAAGTCAATGAGGAAATCGGCAACTACATAACAGCATCACGACGCGAGGAGAGCAATCTCGCCCGCAAGGAGCGCTACCACTGCTATTCGCTCGACGCTATCGATTATGAGGGACCCGAGTATGCGACAGACACTACACCCGAAACCGATTTGATACGCGAAGAAGACGCCGCTCGGATCAACACTGCGCTGGACAAGCTTTCGGAAACGCAAAAGCGCCGCTTATTAATGTTAGCGGACGGCTTATCAGTAAATGAGATTGCCCGTATCGAAGACGTCGCTCCAAACGCTGCGTGGAAATCAATCGAAGGCGCAAAGAAAAAATTCAAAAAACATTTTTAGAAATGGGTGTATAAAACACCCGCCTTTTCTCCGTATACCGAGGGACACAGCCACACCGTCCCTCGGATGACCTTGAAAAGAAGTGGGAGAAGAAATATCCTATTGCTGTACGATCCTGGAGGAATAACTGGAACGAACTTTCAGTAATGTTCAAATATTCCCCTGAGATCCGGAAAATGATCTACACAACGAACAGTATAGAGAATTTCAACAGACAGCTGCGGAAAGTTACAAAGACAAAGAGCGCCTTCGTTTCCGATGACGCCCTGATGAAGATGCTATATTTGGTTACGATGCAGGTAACAGAAAAGTGGACTCAGCAAATTCGTGATTGGCCGGCAATTATGGACAATCTGGTGATACACTTCGGCGACAGGGTGAAACTGCTCTGTTGAACGAAGAATCCACTAAATTCATGGTTACAGACCGGCTCGGGGATGTTTACACAAAATTTTCCGCACTACCGAATGTTGCGCATGAAATGCACTTTGCAACGCTGCCAGGAAGCACCCGGGAATTCTTCCGCTATTGCTGATTTCAGGCCGGAATGAGCATCCGACACTATCAGAACAGGTCCACTCAAGCCCCGTTTTTTAAGATTCCTGAAAAGCTGTGAATAGCTCTCCTTGGATTCTTCCATCATCGGTTCTAATGCCAGTATCTCTCTCTGTCCTTCTCTGTTTACTCCGCACACAATCAGCACGGCCATGCTTATTACTCTTCCGTCCACACGGACCTTCTCATAAAGAGCGTCTGTCCAGAGGATGGGATATGTAGTGCCTGAAAGATCCCTCGTGCGAAATGAACTTACCTGGTCATTCAGCCCTTTGGTCATTTCACTCACTTGGCTCTTTGATATGCTTTCAATGCCAAGGCTCTTAGCCAGCTTTTCCATGCGCCTTGTTGAAACACCCTGGACAAAGGCCTCCTGTATCACATGTATCAATGCATTCTCGCTGCGCTTGCGCTCCGTAATGAAGAAAGGGATATAGCCGCCAGTCCTTAACTTGGGGACCATCAGATACATCGTTCCCATTCTCGTATCAAGTCTTCTGGGTCTATAGCCGCTTCTGTAGCCGGTACGGGTTTCAGAGTGTTCATTCTTGTCCGCGCCTGCCTTATTTGAAATCTCTGCTTCCATGAGCCTGCTGCAAAGCCAGTCCAGCATGGAAAGCATCGGGTCGGGTTCCGACAGACACTGCAGTAGCAATTCTTCAAGTCCTGTGTTATTCTTTTTCAAAGCCATTGGGATTCTCCTTTTTGTAAGTGTCTCGAACACATTTAGTTTAAAGGAGCCCTAATGGCTTTGCTATATCTTTTCTTCAGCAAAATTGCGAACTTGATTCTACTCTATCTTAGTTTTTTTGCCTGTCCATATGAAATTATAGAGGAAATGACTCTCGGGTTGTAAATAAAAGCATTAAAAAGGGACAGGCTCGCGCCTGTCCCGGGTATTTCTATTGTTTAGTCGTCAAAGGCTTCTTTGACGCTCCACTCTTTCCAGATATTGCCTACCAGGCCAATTCCGGGGGAAAGGACCTTTTTGCCCGGCTTCCAGCCGCTGGGAGTTACATTCTTTCCTTTGGTCTCACGAACAAGCTGGTACGCCATTATCTGACGCAATGCTTCACTTACGTTTCTGCCGACAGGCGGCGTAAGCACTTCAAATGACTGGATCACGCCATCGGGGTCAATTATGAAGCGGCCCCGTGTTTCAGTTCCTGATTCTTCATTGTAAACACCGTACATAGTGCCGATCTTTCCGCCCTGGTCCGAAAGCATGGGGAAAGGGATATCCTTATTGATCATTTTTGAAAGTTCATGATCATTCCAAATTTTATGGACAAACGGAGAATCGACGGAAATGGAAAGTACTGTGACGCCTAATTTTTCAAATTCGCTGTATTTTTCAGCAACTGCTGAAACTTCCGTGCCTCAGACAAATGTGAAGTCGCCCGGGTAAAAACACAGCATTACCCATTTTCCGGCATAATCGGCCAGATCCACTTTTGTAAACTTTCCCTGATGAAATGCAGACGCAGTAAATGTCGGTGCTTTGCTTCCTACTTTGATCATTTTCTTACCCCCTATATATTTTATATTATTTCATGATGCGAAGCTTCGACTGTAAATGTACAGCTTATACCTCTAATAACCAACTTGTTGCTTTCTGCAAATTGAATAATTATTTCGTTATTTAAAATGTATATCATTTAACATTATAACAATATATCTGGAAATTACCAGATAAGAAAGCGGCCTCTTTATTTTTAATGTTACTTGCACAATTTGATATGCGGCTGATTTTGAAAAAAGCTGTCGGGGGTGTCAGAGCTTTTGGAGCGTACTTGAATGAGCAAATATTTACTAATCAAATTTTTGCAAAAGGCTTTTATTTATAATTGACATCTCTGCTCCCTATCTGATTTTTACGACCTTGCCATCGTAAGCACTGTCTCAACATGTCCTGTCTGGGGGAACATGTCGAAGGGCTGGATGTTTTCGATCGACCAGCCGTTGGATATAAGCCCCTTTATGTCGCGTGCGAGCGTTGCGGGACCGCAGGAGACGTAGACGATCTTTTTCGGCGCTATTTTGACGATCGAAGCTATGACTCTCGGATCGCAACCTGTCCTCGGAGGATCCAGAACGACCGTGTCAAATTTTTCGCCGGAGAGGGCTTCCGCAACTTCCTCGGCGGAGCCCGAATGGGGCGTTATGTTGTCAAGTCCGTTCAGTTCGGCGTTGATCCTCATGTATTTTGAAGCCTGAGGCCACTCCTCCACCGCAGTTACATGTCTGGCACGCTCTGAGAGAAAGGCGGTAAGCGTACCGGCGCCCGAATAGAGTTCAAGGATATTTCCGCATACGTCACCGGCCGCGGCTTCTGATGCGTATTTATAGAGCTCAAGGGCTTGCCCGGAGTTGATCTGGAAGAATGAGGATATCTCAAAATTGAAAGTGAACTTTCCGAGCTTTTCCTGCATGACGGGCGTGCCGTATATGGTCGAGAATTCATCTCCCCATATAAAGTTGCCGGTCGAAGTGTTTTTGTTGAAGACCATGCCCGTCAGGTCATCGGAATGTGCTTTTGCGATCCCTGCCAGCTTTCGGATCTCATTTTTTTCGGCGGGTCTTCCCCCGACGATCCCGCATAAACTCTGATCGGTGAATTTTGCCGACCTAAGGACAATATGTCTTATAAAACCAATAAAATGGCGTTCTTTTTCGTTCCAGCCTATAAATCCGGCATCCTTCAGATCGTTTATAAGTGAGCAGACGTTTGACTCAAGCTTTGGAAGCAGAACGGGACAGCCCGCAAATGGAACGATGTCGTGGCTCCTGTTTTTATAAAAACCGGCCGAAAACTTCCCTCTTCGACCGGTCTGCACGGGGAGAGAGGCCTTGTTTCTGTAGGCCCACTGCGAGGGAGAAGGAATGCATTTATTAACAGAAGGTTCCGAGACTCCCCCGATCCTTTTGATCGCGTCATATACAGTCTTTCTCTTTAGTTCAAGCTGTGACGAGTAATCTATATGCTGAAGCTGACAGCCTCCGCACTTTCCGTAAACCGGGCAAAGCGGTTTTATCCTCTTGGATGAGTCATTATGGCGCTCAAGGACCTTTGCGACAGCGTAATTCTTTTTTGCCTGAACAATACGGCATGTGACATCTTCTTCAGGAAGCGCATCGGGAACAAAGACAACGAAGCGTTCATCTCCGAGTCTTACTATGCCCTCTCCTTCGTTGTTTATCTCCGTAATTTTAAATTTCCTTATTTCACCCTGAAGCATGTTATTCCTCCAAAAAGGCAGTATAGAAAAAGGGGCAGGGAAATCTCCCCGCCCCCTCTGAAATTATATCAGATGTGTTTCTACTTCCTTGCAGCCATTGCCTCGTCCATCATTTGATAGCCGTATTCAAAGGCTTTTTCGTTAAGTTCTTCTGTGCCCTTGGGGACTCTTGCAAGGATAGCCTTTTTGATCGCTTCGGGCTTTGTCAGGTTCTTGACTTCAAGGACCTTCGCTGCTGTGCCGAGTGCGACCATGTTGACGACGAGTTCACGGCCGAGCTTTTCCCTTGCGGTCTTTACGATCGGGAGAAGGTAGACATCGGCATCAAGCTTCGGGGGATCCGTGACGAAAAAGTCATCGAAGATGACCGTGGCTCCCTTGGCTGAGTCGTGGCTGTACTGGTCGGCTGCCTTCTGAGTAAGGATAACCTGAAGGTTGGGATGTGCTGCCTTCGGGTAGTCGATCTCATTAAGATCGTAGACTACTTCCGACTTGGAAGCACCGCCGCGGGCTTCGGGACCGTATGCCTGGCTCTGTACCGAATTGAGGCCTTCCGTATAAAGTGCTGCAGCCTCACCAAGGATCACTGCGGCGAGGATGACTCCCTGTCCGCCGGATCCAGCAACGCGAATTTCAAAACGATGGCTCATGATCCGTTACCCCCTATGCCTTCTGCGCGCGGGCGATGATCTCGTCATAGCGCTCAGTGTATTCGCGGGCGTCTTCGATATTGACGAACTCGCCAATGATGATCTTGCCCTTGAGTTCCTCTGCAGTCATCGTATCGGCCTTGGCCTTCATGACTGAGTTGTCCTTAAGATAGTTGATGTTATCCATCGGACGGCTGCGCTTGTTCTTGCGGCCGAACTGTGTGTGACAGAAGGTGACGAGCTCTACCACCGCAAAGCCCTTCTTCTGGTGCTGGATGGCCTTTTTGAGTATCTGCTCGCACATTGCGGGCTGAGCTACCGTTGCACGGGCAACATATGTCGCGCCTGCACCCTCGGCGAGTTTGCAGATGTCAAATGTAGGATCTATCGCACCGTAGGGAGCCGTTGCCGCGAATGCGCCTTCCGGTGTCGTCGGGGAGGCCTGGCCGCCCGTCATGCCGTAGATGTTGTTGTTCATTACGACTGCCGTGATGCCTATGTTGCGGCGGCAGGCGTGGATGAAGTGGTTGCCGCCGATGGCAGTGCCGTCGCCGTCACCCATTACGTTGACAATGGTGAGTTCAGGATTAGCAAGCTTGACTCCGGTCGCAAAGGCGAGTGAACGTCCGTGTGCTGTGTGGAGCGTGCATGCATCGATGTATCCGGGCATACGGCTTGAGCAGCCTATACCTGAGGAGATGCATATCTTCTCTTTTGGTATCTGAAGATCTGCAAGCGCGCGGAGAATTGCGTGCATGATGATCCCATGTCCGCATCCCGGGCACCAGATGTGTGGCATAAATTTCGTGCGTAGGAGTTTCTTTACATCTTCGCGGGGCATAGTTACGCCACCTCCTTGATGAAGGACATGATCTGGTCAGGCTTGTAAAGCTCGCCGTTGATGAGGTTCCTGGCATGGACTTCGCATTTGCCTGCCGCGGCTTTGATTACCTCTCCGACCATCTGTCCTGCGTTGAGTTCGGGAACGATTATGTGCTTTACTCTCTTTGCGATCTCTGCGATCTCCTTGTCCGGGAAGGGCCAGAGAGTAATGGGGCGGAAATGTCCGACCTTGACTCCCTCAAGACGGAGTTCGCGGATCGCGCGGAGCGCTGAACGTGAGACGCTTCCGTAGGAAACGACCATTATTTCGGCATCTTCCATGCTTTCCTGTTTGAATTCGACGATCTCGTCGCGGCAGCGATCGACCTTGCGGATGATGCGGTTTGCCTTCTTGTCGATCTCGTCGGCTTCGTTTGTCGGGAAGCCCCAGTCGTTGCTTGTAAGGCCTGTTACATGCCAGCGATAGCCGTCACCGAATGCCGCCATCGGAGGGATGTCGTCGTCGTCCGCTTTGTAGGGGACGAATTCGTCGGGGCATACCGTGGGCTTCTTGCGGTTCACGATCTCGAATGATCCCGGCTCGGGGATGACGATCTTTTCACGCATGTGTCCAACGACCTCGTCAGCCATGACAAGGACGGGCTGGCGGAAACGCTCAGCCATGTTGAACGCTTTGACCGTGATCTCGTAGCACTCCTGTATTGAAGAGGGGGCATAGGCTATCGTTGCGTGGTCGCCGTGAGTTCCCCATTTAGCCTGCATCACGTCAGCCTGAGAAACCTTTGTGGGGAGTCCTGTGGAAGGGCCGCCGCGCTGAACGTCAGCAAGGACCATAGGAATTTCCGCAATATATGCATAACCAAGAAGTTCCTGCTTAAGGGAGATACCGGGGCCGGAACTGCCTGTCATTGCTTTCAAGCCAGCAATTGAAGCACCTATCGTAGCTGCGATACCGCCGATCTCATCTTCCATCTGTACAAATTTACCGCCGAGTCTCGGAAGCTCTTCGGACATAACTTCCATGATCTCTGTCGAGGGAGTTATCGGATAACCTCCGAAGAATCTGCATCCGGCCGCAATAGCACCCATGGCTATCGCTTTGTTGCCCTGCCAGAATTCAACCTGGGCCATTGTCAGTCACGCTCCTTAATTGTTATTGCCATATCAGGGCAGACGTTGTCGCACTGGTGGCAGCCAATGCAGTCGTCGGGGCGGACAGGAACACACTTAACCTGCTCGCTCAGTTCAAGAACTTTCTTCGGGCATATAGCGATACAGAGACCACATCCTTTGCACCATTTGGTCATTACATCGATGTCGAACTTCTTCGCCAAAAAACCCACCTTCCTTCCCCACATCTAATCATATTTGTCTGTCAACCATTGATAGTATCGATTGGCATAACCTCGGGTATTATGACAAAGATTTCACATTTATTCAAGGAAAAGATTAAATTCTTTATATTCTGACAATAGCATCAATATTTATGAAATCTATGAAGTCGGGCCGATGTCAGGTTCACGCAGGTAAGCTCCCTGTATCATTTCAGGGGGTATCGAAAGGTGCTTCTGGTATTCGCCGATCAGAGCAGTCTGTCCCGGGCGTCCTGTCGCCCTCGGCAGCACATTGTTCGGAAGTACCGAGAACTCCTTGAAAAGGGCAACGTCATCCCCCACCAGCAGTGTCTCGGGATAGAGCGTCAGAAAATCGGCAAATTCCGCAGCCGTACAGAACTTTGGATATACAAACGGCTTGAGCTCTCTTCCGTCAGAAAAGTAGAGCGCGCAGTATATGCAGTTTTGTCTTGCCTTGATTATCGGGGCAAGCGGTATGCCGGCTGTCCTGAGGTCATGTACGAACGTTTCAAGCGACGAGACGGGCAGTATGTTTATCCCAAGGCCTTTTGCAAGAGCTGCGGAGTATGCTATCCCGGTCCTTATGCCCGTATAGTATCCGGGACCGTTTGCAGCGGCTATAAGTTCCAGCTCCGATAACTTCATAGAGCTCTCCGAGAGCACCCTTTCCACTATAAGGGGCAAAAGGGACGACTGCTTCCTTCCGAGCTCGAGGCTCACCTCGGCCAGTACGGCACCGTCCGATGCGGCGGCAACGTTTGTAAATTTAGTCGTGCAGTCTATTCCCAGGATCTTCATGATCTCCCTCTTTTTTACCGAATGTTTTTCGAAACTTCGTCCGAAAGCCTGCCAAGCATCTCTATGGCTCTCTCTCCCAGTGCCCTGACCGTTATCGTCCTGCTGTTCTCGTCGTCCTCCCCGTTCGTTATAGTTATGTCCAGCGTGTCCTTCAGCGGCGGGGTGTGCCATCTTTCAGCCCATTCGACGACCAGAAGGCATCCGCTGTCTATGTAATTTTCAAAATCAAGGGCATCGGCTTCCACGTATGAATCCAGCCTGTAGAGGTCTGCGTGTACCATCGGGAGATCTCCATCGTGCTCTGATACAAGGATGAAGGTCGGGCTCTTGATCCCACGGTGACCGAGCGAACTGCCTATCCCCTGGGTCAGGACGGTCTTGCCCATCCCAAGGCCCCCGTGAAGGAGTATCGTAAGGCCCGGAAAAGCCAGCCTCCCCAGTAAAGCTCCGAGCTGCCGGGTCTCCTCTTCTCCGGACGTCGTGATCCGCATTCTCTCAGCTGAGCGTGAAAGGCAGTGCATCTGCTATCTCCCTTGCAAGTGTTCCCCTGACTCCGTGCCTATCTTCCAACAGCGCTCCGGCCGCCGCGTGCGCCGAAGCCGCAGCGAGCAGTGCATCGCTGATCGGCATGCCGGATGCCATAAACGCCCCTGCCGCACCGCTCAGGACGTCGCCTGAGCCGGGGACGGAAAGGGAGAGAGAGCCCCCTTTGATTATCGTGATCTCCCTGCCTTTGGAACATACGACCGTGTCCATACCCTTCAGCAGGACGCTGCCGGCTATCCTCAGCATGGATGAAGCAGCTTCCGTTCTGGACATATTTACCTCTTCTGGCGTTATGCCAAGCAGCCTTGCGGCCTCTCCGCCGTGAGGGGTCAGCGCCGCATCTTCCCTGTATATAGGTCTGCGGTCGGCTGAGAGGAAATAGAGGCCGTCGCCGTCGACCAGGAGGGGCTTGTCCCAGTTCTTCCAGAACCATTCGACCACCGATCCGGCTGAAGCGCTCCTGCCGAGGCCGGGACCCACGACACAGGCTCCGCACCTTTTCTCCCACGCCGCAACAGCATCCGCGGCGCTCCCGGGAATTATTTCATCGCCTTTGGTACTCAGCGGCACGAATATGGCTTCGGGCAGAAAGAGCGATGCAGCGTCGATCATGAAGTCGGGCAGCGCGAGGACGACAAGTCCGGCACCTGAACGCAGCGCACCGAGCCCGGCCAGCAGCGGCGCCCCTCTGTAGTTCACGGATCCTCCTACGACGAGTACCCCTCCTCTGCTGCCCTTATGGATGTCCCTTGGCAGTTCGGGAAGCAAAGGTACGATATCCTCTTTCGCGAATGAGAGGATGCTCTTCCTGTCGGCAAGGACCTTGTCGGGAGATATCCCGATGCTCGCTGTCACGACAGTCCCGCACATCTCGTAAGCGGGAGAGAAGCACATCCCCCTTTTTGCCGCGAGGAATGTGACTGTCAGGTCCGCCTTTACGCATGGGTCGTAAATTCTACCGGTTGTTGGGTCTATTCCGCTTGGAATATCAAAAGCTACAACTGCCCTATTATTTTCACACAGCCTGATCAGACGTTCGACCTCCCCCCTCGGGGCCCCCTTTGAACCCGTGCCGAGAAGGGAATCGATCACGCAGCCGGCGTCATCTGCATAACTGATGATCTCATCGTCGGTGAGATCTTTCGAACATTGGACAGTGCATTTCCCGGCATATGATCTGACCAGCCTGTCTAGATTGATCTGTGGGTCGCCCTTGTAAGAGCCGGGATCGGCAGACAGGATAAGTTTTACGTCGAGGCCCTTGTCCAGAAAGCATCTTGCTGCAACGAAACCGTCTCCCCCGTTGTTGCCGGGACCGGCAAGGATGAGGATACTGCGTGCGTCAGGATACCTTTTCAATACTTCCGCTGCGGCATTTGTGCCGGCGTTTTCCATCAGTTCGAGCGAAGGGATGCCGTACTTCTCTGTCGCAAGGACATCGGCCTGCCGTATGTCTTCGGGATCGTAATATCTCATCATTATCGGTTTTTCTCCAGTATGACGACTGCCACTGCTATGCCGGCTTCATGGGATATAGAGAGGAAGACGTTGTCGATCCCCTCTTTTGAGAACTTTGAAAGCGCCTCCTCGTCAAATACGAACCTTGGGCCCGAAGGGGTCCTTTCGATCGAACAGGAGTTGAGCCCAAGCCCCGCTATCCCCCAACCGGTCGCTTTTGACAAAGCCTCGCGCGCAGCAAAGGCCGCGGCGTAGTGTGCCGCCGGGTCCGCTTTGGATTCCGCATAGGCTCTCTCGCCTTCAGAGAAGACACGCCTGCAGAATCCTTCTCTTGAGACAGCCTTGCGCATTCTTGAGATGTCACAGATGTCTATTCCGATCCCGCGTATCATTCAATACACCTGCTTTTTGATATAAGATCATGGCTTCGTTTCCGCAAAGCGCCTTCCTACAGCACTCCGGCCTTTTTGAATTCGCTGCGGATGATATCGATCTGCCAGCCTGTAAGAGATTTTCGCCTGGATGCGACCTTGAAGTCCCTGATAAGTTTTTGTTTCCACTCTGAGCCGTAAATTTCGGGGGCAAGCTTGATCGCCTTTACAGTAAGTTTGTCGTAATATTTGTGGTCTGTCGCCCATTTGCCCTTTTTGCCGTCGTAAAGTCCGGCAAAATAACCCCATATATTATCCCTGTTCCTTGCGCATCTGGGATAGTCCTCCCGGATTTTTTTTTCATAGTCGCGTAAAAATTCTTCGGGAGAGCCGTATTTTCTGAATTTTGAGGTCTCCTGCCCATAGACTCCTTTGCTGCTCTCAACGCTGCTTTTTGTGATGTAGGGCTTGTTCGCGCTTAGCCATTCCTTCGAAACTTTCAGCCCCGCCCCGTTGTATCCGTTGATCCAGAGCTCGCTGGTCCAGTGTCCCGTTTCACAGGCGCTCTGGACTGTCACCGCAAATGGCTGTATGTGCTTATGTTTTTTCGCCAGCGAATAAAATTCGCCCACGGTCATTGCCTCAGCACCATGGCATGAAACAACGGCGGCAAAGACTGCCAGGATCATCACGCTTAAAAACTTTTTCATACTGATATATCCTCCGCGTATCGTAGCTGCACTTTTAATAATAACACAAACAGAGCAGACATCACGCAAAAGGAGCAAACAACAAAAGGCACCGCTTCGGTCAAAAAGCGGTACCTCCTCTTGTCGGTCAGGTAATTATCTAGGCTTTGAATACAGGAAGCTTCTGAATGTAGATCAGGTCTTCCCCGCTGTATCCGCCCTCTTCAAGCAGGACGGCAGCCTTGCTTATCACCGTGCATCCCGTCTTCGCGAGCACGGCCTCGAGGGAACGGAGCGAGCCGCCGGTGGATACTACGTCGTCCACTACGCAGACGCTTTTCCCGTTCAGCCTGGCTGCGTCGATCTCGTCGATGACGATGATCTGTTTTTCATTTGTCGTTATCGATTTGACTTCGGAAGTGATAGGATTTTCCATGTATCCCTTTACGGATTTCCTTGCCACGACATAATCCACTCCCAGGCGCACAGCCAGCGCATGCGTTAGCGGTATACCCTTTGCTTCCGGGCAGACCAGCATGTCAAGATCCTTTATATCTTTCATCTTATCAAAAAGCTCATCCGCGCACTTCTCGATCAGCTGTGTGTCTCCAAGCATCACGAAGGACGCGATCACGAGATCCGGAGCCACCTTTACCTTTTTCAGCTTTCTTACGAGCCCGCATATCTTAAGTTCATAATATTCGTTCATGATCTTCTCCTAGAGTGAAAATATTATCTTGATAAGGACTCCGGCAAGAAGTCCAAAAAACGGATTCCATTTTGCTGAAACAAGGACAGTTGCTCCGATGACCATCCCCCACGGAGAGAAGCCGAAGGGGCCGTTTGCCGCGGGAACTGACGCGATGGCTCCCTGGATATTGGTGGCGAATGTGACAAATGTTCCGAGCACGAACAAAAAGCCCGCTATCGAAGCGCTGTGGACATACTTCCCTATCGTCGGGAGAAGTTTGAAGAGCAGTATCGCGGCCATGATAAGCATCATCATAACTGAGGATCTGATCGGATTCGGAGCCGTAGCCGTCCCTGAGATTATTGCCTCGACCGGACCTCCTCCGAAGAAGGAAGATCCCATGTCTGCAAGGGATGAATAGATCGCAAGGTGGTCAATGTTTGAATCGACGCCCGCGATGCTGCCCGTGATCTTTCCGAAGCTGATGTTGGCTCCTATGTTCAGACATGCCAGCGCGAGTGCGTGGACGATCAGCATGGGATTTTCCCATATCTTCCACTCGATAATTCAACACCGGATAAAATAATCCTGTGTGAAATATTTGTCAAGAAAGATATTGTTATTAGAAAATAATAAAACGATAATGTAAGTAGAGTAAACTCCTGCCCGGCGAAACAGTAAATATTTGTAAGCAGGAAAAGAGGATGCGCGGCAGGTCCGGTCTTATTTTTTGATATTCCTTCCGGACAGACAATTCGTCCCCACTACGCCGCTGATTATCATAACAGAGCCGATCGCGTGGTAGCAGTAGAAATTTTCCTTGAGGAAGACCACTCCGGCAATGATGGATATGACTGTGTTCAGATTGATGAAGACACACATTTTGTAGGCGTCGATCTTTGAAAGCGTGTAATTGGTCAGCAGCGAAGTCACCAGTGATGACAGTATGCCGAGATATGAGAAGGCGATGATGAATCCCGGTTCGGCGAGCGGCACGAAGAAGCTGCTCAGAGTCCCGTTTATCACATGTCTTGCGATCGACATCGCATTGAAGGAGATAAAGCCTATCACGGTCATGATGCAGGTGATCTCGATTATGGAAAAGTCCCTTGCCACTTTTTTCAGCATTATGCTGTAAATGGAAAAGGAAATGGCCGTCCAGAGGAGCATCGCCACTCCTATGAGGCTTGCAAAATTCAACTCCGCGCCTTTGTTGACTGTGATGTAGACGACTCCCGCTACAGAGAGAAACACAGAGAATTTCTGAAGCAGCGTAGATCTCTCTTTTAAAAAACAGGAAGCTAGTATCAGTGTGAATACGGGCATCGTGGCAAGTATGATGCTTGCCTCGGATGAGGTCAGATACAAAAGGCCGAAGGTCTGGAAGGCAAAGAAGGACAGGGGGTAGAACAGAGAGAGCGGGACTATCCTTCTTATCCTTTCCCATGTGAAGCTGAATCTGATCCATCCGAAGGCGACCATCACCATCAGTGCGGCAAAAGACGCGGTGAACCTGTATGCGAGCAGGTCCCACGGGGTACTGTAGAGCAGCCCTATCTTCGAGAACATGAAGGAGAGCCCCGTAATTACAGTGTGTCCGAAGGCCGCCGCGTATGCGAGACGCACGCTTCCGTTTTTCATGTTATCGCCGTTCATGTCCGGCTGCCCTGTCCTGCCTCGGTGCCGTCTGCCAGTTTTTTCTGCAGATAATTCATTATGATGATCGCATGATTTATCAAAGGTTCCCTTGATGCGTACAAAATCGTCAGCTTTTCGTTCCGGCAGATCTCCAGAAGCTGCGATACAGCCCCCTGTTTTGTCGGGTCCGTATCCAGTTCCTCCATGTATCTTCGTGAAAATTCATCGAACTTTTTCGGATCGCCTCCGAACCAGACCCGAAGAGCCGGGCTGGGGGCTATATCCTTCATCCAGAGGTAAAGGGCCGCCCTTTCCTTCGTCATCCCTCTGGGCCACAGCCGGTCCACCAGGATCCGTTTGCCGTCACCGGCGTCTGTCTGGTCGTATATACGTTTTATTTCAATGCTCATGGCCGCCACTCCTTTTCGAGGGTCCTGACATCATTTGGTCCGAAGGATCATTATATACATTATAAGGGAGAGCCTGTTTGGAGGGAAATATGGGATGGTGCGAGAGAGGGGACTTGAACCCCTACGTCATGGACACGGGATCCTAAGTCCCGCGCGTCTGCCAATTCCGCCACTCTCGCATTCCAACGGCGTTCAGAACAGGGTAGATTTTACCCTGCTTTTATTCAAAGCGCAATAAAGAAATGCCGCTCATAGTCCCTCTGCTTTGCCCGTATCTTTTGTCGGACAGGCCGGCCGAAGCGGTCAATCGTTCGTCCAGAGCACGTCCTTGTATTCGTCTCCTCTTGTCAACACCATTTGGGCGTATGGGCATTCCGGGTATATTTTGAGCCCTTCCGCGCGCGCCATCTCGACGACCTTCTGCAGCAGCTGTCCTGCAATATTGCGGCCTCTCATGGCCTCGGGCACGAAGGTCCTCTCGATCGATATGACGTCTTTGCTTTGGCTGACAAATACTATCTCGGCTTCCTCGCCGCCTTCGTCGGAGCTGATGTAAAACCTGCCGTTCCCCTTCTGTATTTCCATAATGCACCGGCCCTTCCCTGTGATCTCGTAAAGCAGTCATCGTCCGCAGCTGTGATCAGAGGATAACAAGACTGATCCGCGATGTAAAGCGCGACAGAACGACAGCAACCGATGCCCGCGGATGTTTAACAAAAATATTTATTTTGGTTTGGGATAAACGGAATGGTGGATCGTACAGGAATCGAACCTGTAACCCCCTGATTAAGAGTCAGGTGCTCTGCCAGTTGAGCTAACGATCCACGCAGAAAGCTGCAGAAACGGTATTTAAAAAAAAGAATGGTGGATCGTACAGGAATCGAACCTGTAACCCCCTGATTAAGAGTCAGGTGCTCTGCCAGTTGAGCTAACGATCCATAACAAAAAAGTGGGGTGAGCAACGGGAATTGAACCCGCAACCTCTGGAGCCACAGTCCAGTGCTCTAACCAATTGAGCTATGCTCACCATTCAATGCTTGTTCAGTTTTCAAAGTGGCGCGCCTGAAGGGACTCGAACCCCCGGCCCACTGCTTAGAAGGCAGTTGCTCTATCCGGCTGAGCTACAGGCGCACGCCTCACACTGCCTCTGCCGAAGCACGAGAGACATTATAACGAATACTCCGTCGCTGTCAAGTCGTCAAGGGTTTATAAAACCGAGGGAGATCTCCCGTTTTGCGTTTATCTGCGCATGTTCCGACGCAATATGTGAAAGTCAGTATTTTGATAAATTTTGATCATTTCTGTCCGATACTGTTAACAGGCATGATCCTCTGATTCTGCTATCATAGATACGTCACATACATTATACAAACTTATGGATATCGGGAGGGATCTTTTCATGAATTGTTTCCAGATAATGGCTGTAAAGATCGAACAGAGAGAGACGACCGCCGTTGAGGTACAAAAAATACTGACCGAGTACGGATGCCATATCAAAACAAGGCTCGGCCTCCACGACCAGACCTGCGACAATACCTGCTCGCCGTCTGGGATACTTATCCTTCAGCTTTGCTGCGGCGAAGATCTCGCTGAAGAGCTCAACAAGAAGCTGAACGAGGTACACGGAGTTAAGGCAAAGCTCGTAAACCTCGTGTAACGATCAGAGATGCGCTGAATATAACGCCGGGGACCTATGAAGGCTTCCCGGCGTTATATTTTTGTTTGATCTTAAAAAGACCGGGCCAGAGGGAGGGAAGATCCTGTTCCGGGAAATCTCCGAGTTTCTTGCCCGCTGCGGCTCTCAGAAAATTATCGACCCACCAGAATACATCCTGCCTCCTTATCGCTTCCCTCATTGACTTCATTCTTGCTTTTTGCTCTTCTTCATCCATCATAAATGCCCTGTAAATAGATTCAGAGACGTCGCAAACGTCATAGGGGTTGACCAGGACTGCCCCTTTGGAAAGCTGTATGGCAGCTCCCGTAAACTCGCTCAGGATAAGGACTCCCCCTTTTCTTCCCTTGCTTGCACAGTATTCCTTGCACACCAGGTTCATCCCATCTTTGAGCGAAGTCACGATAGCGATGTCTGCCGCACGGTATGCGGCGTAAAGTTCGGTTTCCGGAAGCGACCCGTGGCGCCAGATCACCGGCGTCCACCTTGTGGTCGAATATTTGCCGTTTATCTCGCTTATCAGCAGTTCTATCTCGTTCCTGAGCTCCCTGTACTCGTTGATCGTATCTCTGCTTGGGATAACGAGCTGGAAGAGCGTTAATTTTTCTCTGAGTTCGGGGTGTTCCTGAAGACACTTGTCAAACCCTTTCAGCTTCTGCGGTATTCCCTTAGAATAGTCGAGACGGTCGACTCCGATCATCATCTTTTCAGTATATATCTCATCTTTGATCTGTTTTGCTCTTTTTACAACAGGACCTGAACTGCCCAATGACGAATAACGCCTATAGTCGATGCTGATAGGCATGCTGCCTGCAAGAAATGCCCTGTCGTCTATCCTGACCTTGATGACATGTCCTCTGCCGTAGACTGTCGCGCCCGGGTAGAAGACCCTTACGCATTCTATGAAATTTCTCCTGTCTCTCTGAGTCTGGAAGCAGACGAGAGAGTAGCATGTCAGCTGGTAAAGGATCTCCTTCCTCCAGGGAAGCTTCATGAAAACGTCCAGGCTTGGGAAGGGGATGTGCAGGAAGAAAGACGACCTCAGGTCGGGGTTTTTATTCAGAAGCATAGATCCCAGCGGAATAAGCTGATAGTCGTTGACCCAGATAAAATCGTTTTCCGAGGCATGTCCGTGAACGACTTTGGCAAATTTTTCGTTTGCTCTGATATATCCCTCCCAGTATTCGGGCAGAAAATCGCACCTTGACTGAAAATCATGAAAGAGCGGCCACAGGACGGAGTTTGAAAAACCGTGATAGTATTCTTCTATATCTTTTTTGGTAAGCAGTACCGGCATGAATCTGTATCCGTTCTTCTTTGATATAGGACCGAGTATTTCTTTCAGGACGGACATTTTGACCTCTTCGCATGTGCCCGGCCATCCGACCCAGAATCCCCCCCTGTTCTTGAGTACGGGATCCAGTGCGTTCACCAGTCCTCCGGAGGAGGATTTTGCCTCCCATTTGTTGTCATTGCTGGTCATCGTCACAGGAAGTCTGTTGGACACGACAAGGAACCGGCCTTTATTATCTTTCATCGGTACCATTCCCTTTCTTCGCCATCCTATGCAGCCAGAACTCCAGGAATGTGTTTACTTCGCTGTTGTGTATCGATACGTTCGCATGGCTTTCGCGAAGTTTGCTGAAGACAAGGATGGCCACCCCCGCCTCCCTTTCCCTTACGGCGACAAATGCGTCTTCATCCGTCATGTCATCCCCCATATAGCATATGGGGGATGAATACGGATGCTCGCTGCATATCCTGCGCAGAGCGTTTCCCTTTGAAAAATCAGGCATCATGAATTCAATCCCTCCGTCGAAAGGAAGGATCCTCAGGCCTGCTTCAGTTGCAGCATTGGTTATATCGCGCGAAAATTCGGCGTAACGGTCGGCAGTTTCTCTGTTCTCGCGCCAGTGAAGAGCTATCCCCGAATACTTGACCTCGACAGACCTATTCGGAAAATCCCCGAAAAGCCAGGAGAATTCATTCATTTTACTCAGCGCTTCGGGCGACACCTCCGCCCTCTCCAAAAGGCCGTCGGGGCCGAGTCTTTCCATGCCGTGGCACCCCCATATCTCCACAGGAAGAGATACAAGCTGCCGGACTTCCTCTGCGCACCTTCCCGAGACGAGGATCACTTCTCCGCCGGCGTCACAGATCGCACCAAGAAGATCCTGAGTCTGCGCCCCGGGAACAGCCTTCTCCCTCTCCTTTCTGAAAGGGGCTAGAGTTCCGTCATAATCACTGATCAGCAGCGGCGAGACACGGTCGTATGCTGAAAAGAAATGCACATACTCTTCTGGTGTGAGCCTGGGCGGCTTCAGAACCATCTCTCCCACGGCCCTTCTTTCAGATCAAGAGAGATGAGCATCGTAATGTATCTTTTCAAATGTCCGGTGATAAGGAAATTCTCCAGGACATATTCCCTGGCGTTTTTCCCCATCCTCTCCCTTTTCCATGGGTGTGAAAGCAGGTATCGCGTCCTTATGGCCGCACCCTCCGGCGTCCTTACCCTGAAACCGTTGAATCTGTTTATGACCTGGAGTCTTATCCCGCCGACATTGCCGCCTATGACAGCCTTGTTTTTCCACATTGCTTCCGTAACGGTAAGGCCGAAGCCTTCGCGGATCGATTTCTGCATTACCACATCGGCGCCCGATTGAAGTGCGTTGATCGTCCTGTGCGAGTCGGAAGGAAGCATGAGGATCGATATATCGGGGTCTCCTTTTGCGGCGTCCTCGACTTCCCTCAGTATCTCGAGTGCCTCAGGATCGTCGTCGGCTTCTCCTCCCGCCATTACTAGTCTGATGTCCACATGTTCCTTTATTATCCGGTAGCTCTCTATGACACCCAGGGGGTCCTTAAATTTGTCAAACCTCGATACCTGAAGCACGATCGGCTTATCCATGGGGATGCCCAGATCATTATAAGTTTTTTCGATCTCGTCCCTTTCGAGCGGGATATTCTTCTCCGAGAGGGGATCGATGCTCGGTGTGATGAGGAACTGCGGGTGAGGCAGCTTCTGGGCAAAGTCGGGCAGGGAGAAGACCGAGGCGTCGTAAGCGGATACCTGTTCTTTGATAAACTTCCAGACGCTTTTGTTGGGAGCACTTACATCTATATGGCATCTCCAGACCCACTTCCCCTTCCTTTTCGGGAAACTGTGGATCAGCGCAGCGGGTTGAGGATCGTGAATAAACACATAATCGGCATCCCCCAGGATATCCTTGAGCTTCTCCGCGTTCCTGCGGACGGTATCAAGGTAAGTCTCCTTCTGACGGTCAGACAGCACCCCCGGCATGCCCTGAAGGGTGTTGTGCATCATCTTCGTGCAGTTGAAAAATGATTCGTCGCCCTCGATCACTTCCCACGAAACATCAAGACCAAGCTCTTTGGACAGGGGTATCATCGAAGAAAGGATCTCGGCCACTCCTCCGCCTGATCTTGTGGAATTGACATGGACTATCTTTTTGCCCTTCAGCCTGTCAGCGACCCTGACGAGGCTGTCCATCGCGGCGGACCCTATGATCTCGGCATATTTATTCAGCATCTCAGACATCACATCATGCCCCCTTTGCCGGCCTTCCAGTCGTCGATTATCGATAAGACCTGTGCCTTGAGTTCAGAGAGGGAAAAGAGGTAGGAATCGACATTTTTGAGCCTCTTCCTCAAAGACGCGGACTCTTCGGGGAACTGCTCAAGCCATAACGTAAAATCATCCTTGCATTCGGGAGAACGCCTCCTGCCGTCAATGAAATGGTAGAAGAAGCTCTCTCTGCTGCAGTTTCTCACGGCATCGGGAAATTCTTCAAGGGAGGCAGCCTCAGTCCCCGTGTCGAAGACCAATTTTTTACATGCGATGAAATGGAAGTCACGGTCTGCTTTCTTCCAGCTTAGGAAATCATCGTTTTCCAGCCTTTTGTCAAGGATATCCAGAATAACATTGCGTATATCGTCGAAGTTTTGGAATTTGACCGGGTTTATGGCCCCCAAAGCTTCTGCGAGTTTGAAATCCCTGAGACTGCTGTTTATCCATGAGGCGAAGTCGTTGTTGAATTCCGACTCAGAAATGTGGGGCCTGACCATACGCCCCCAGAAATGGAAGTAGATCGAACTGTCATCTACCTGTTTAAGGCCTGCATACAACTCACGGAGCGTCTGTGCCCTTATCCCCGTCGCAAGGAGCAGGACTGCGGACTCCATAAATCTGAAAGGTTTGATCTTTGCATCTGCCATTATCTTATTCCCCCTTTAACTTGCATTCTCATCTCCCCTGTTATGCCTGAATATCTTAGTAGTATAACATAAAGTGATCCATGTTAAAAAATTACACTCAGCCTGTGAGCTTTAGCGATCTAAAGTCTGAAATGATAAAAACGGACACCCCGGAGTTTTCGGGATGTCCGTGATTTACGATAAATAGACAGAAGGCGTTCTTCAGTGCTGTTTCTTTGACAGCATCTCTCCCCCCACCCCTATGTTGTCCTTGCACATTTCATTGATGAGGACCACATAGGCGGCCTCTGGGATGCCCATTATGCTGCTGGCTGTCTGTGTGAGAGACTTTATCAGCTGCTCCTTCTTTTCGACTTCCATAGCGGAACAATCGATCTTGATCACCGGCATATATTTCACCTCCAGACGATTATGAAGATATTATTTTTTCTTGCGGTAATCGGTAGGTCCGTTTCCGTAACCGACTTTTTCCAGCCACCAGGAAGGATAGAAAAGAGGCTGTCCTATCTCTTCGGCTGTGTTCAGGTATCCGTCATTATACTTGACATAGAGCCTTTCTGCCAGCTTGTGCCATGCATCGAGCACTTCCACGGTATTTTCGCTGCAGTATACGGTCAGCATTTTTCTTGCCTCTGCCACTCTGCCCTTCTTCAGCAGCTCCACGGCATTGGTCTCAAGAAGATCCTGCACGGCGAAGGCCCTCTTTTCAACCTCTTCCCTGACTTCCCTTATGTCCTTTATCATATACGACCACTTTATCGTGCAGTAATTCGCCACGAAGTTGAAGGCCGACCATACGCTGTCCATCCTCAGGTCCAGTATGTTTGCCTGCTGGATCTCCTTCGGAAGGTCCGCCATCCCGCAGTAGAAAGGCAGCAGTGCGTTCGTAGAGGGCCTGTCGGGGCCGAACCAGAGGACTCCTCCGACCTCATCGGGCAGCCAGCTGCGGGACTGGGCAACGTAGGAATATACGCAGCGATAAATATCGAGCGGCCTCTCAAATTCACCCACAAGCGTTGTAAGTTTTCCCTCGGAGTCCGCGACGGACTCGGCGTTGCCCTCATATCTCGTCGGGTTTCCGAACGGTCCGGCAGCCAGACCCACGGTGAGATCGAACTCCGTGCCATCGTAGTTGTCCCTGTGTATGGCGGCGATATCTTCAACGGTGACCTTTTTGTCCGGTTTGACCGCAAAAGGGTAATCCTTTGTGAACGCGTCCTCTGCCCACGGTGAAAGTCCGAGCGACGGGGCAAGGAGCGACATCGCCCTCCATACACGCCTGAGCGAATAGTATGGGTGGTGGAATTCCCCGTCTCCGTAGACCTTAGCAAAATCGAGCTTTCCGTCGGACGGCTTCCACCATCCCTTTTTCTCGGCGATCTCAAATATGTTCTTTGAGAACATTATGTCCGGGCTGTTCGGATCTATCTCCCTTATGCGGAACTGGTTTGCCGCGACGAATATCTTGTCATCCGGGACCCTTTGGGCTACCCATACGCCTCCGGACCCGTCCATATCGCAGCCGGCCATCTCCATGACCCAGCCTTCATTCGGATCACCGACGAGAAGGGTCTCACCTGTTCCGTAATATCCGTAGGTCTCGATCAACCCGCCCATCAGTTTTACGGCTTCCCGGGAAGTCTTTGTTCTCTCCAATGCAACTCTTGAAAGTTCAGATGAATAGAATATTCTTTTTCCGGGCTCCGGTTCCGGGTGTACTTTTGCCAGGTCCGTGCACTCGCCTATCGTCAGCTGGTGTTCGTTCATTATTCCGTAATTCGCGTCAAAGTAGGCGTAGGTGTGGGCGACCTGCGGGATAAATCCGAGCGGGATAGAGGCGGGCAGTCCCTTTTTGTCATAGACCGGGCCCCTTCCCCTGGTGATCAGCCTGTGAGTCTGGGTGCCTCCCCATTCAGGCTTGAATCCGAGTGATTCATTTGAATAAAAGACAGGCCGCATCGATCCGGGCGCATGGTCCATCGCCGGCACGAAAACAAGGCTTGCGTCACTGAGCCCGTCGTCGGAATGCGAAACCATAACGGAACCGTCCGCAGTCGCGTTCTTGCCCGCTATCGTAGTCGTACAGGAAAACGCAGGGGCCTGCAGTGTGAATGTGAGGATGATCAATAATAAAAATCTAAGTCTAATCAAAACTTACACCACCTTTCTTTGGTTGCTTGGCATATTTTATATCCAACGACGATATTTTGTTAATAAAAAAATGAACAGCCTTTTCAGACTGTCCATTTTTGTCCGGTGCGCTTTGGAAGTGAGAAGATGTCTGTTACTTTTAGGACTTCTCTTCGTGGTCGGTCACGAATCTGGCAAAGCCCTTGAACGTGTAATCCTGCTTCCTGTCCATGTTGGGGTCAATTTTACGATAGAAGCAGACAGGTATCTCCTTTTCGGCAAGGCACTTCGCGATGCACGGAGTGCAGCCGTGCGGGTGATTTATGGGATTGCAGCGGCATTGATGGTCAACACAGGTGCAGAATGGGACTTTCATAAAATTACCTCCTTATTTGATCTATCCCCTTACATTTATTCTTAAAATATACAGGGTAATTTAGTATATTACAGCTATTCTGCTACATATGATAATAGCTTTAACTATAATATCACATATTTGTTAATAATATACGTATGATTTTAAAGTGTGAAGTTTTTTAATTTATCCCATATAATCATCGAAGAAATGCAAAAAAGTGACCATCCGGCTATTCGGATGTTCCGAAGCGGAACATTACCGGATGCCGGATGGCCTTATCTCTTAGGTATAATAATTTATCCGTTCTTTGCCCTTACGAATTCTATGGCCTCTTTGCCAGTAATATGGTCCACATCTATTGCAACTATGCATGCGTTCGTACAGCCTGTAATTTCCTTGTGTTTTGCCTCCTCAGGCTGGTCCCCTGAATATTTTTCAACAAGTGCCCGGAAGGCTTCAAGCCGTTCTTCTCCTTCAACCATCCTTGCCCTGCCAAAGGCAATTACGCTTCGGAAATATGATGTGTACTCCTTGCTGACTATTCTGTCCTCATCAATGACAGCGAAAGACACCTTTGGGTTTCTTTGGATCGCGTCTATTTTGTGCCCCGCCTTAGCCGAATGGAAGTATATCTTTTCGTTATGATAAACGAAACTGACCGGGACAGCGTATGGGTAATCGTTATCCCCGCAGCATGCAAGGACACCGTTCGTGCATCTCTTCACTACAGCCTCAGTATCTTTATCGGACAAGAGCTGTTTGCATCTTCTCATGCTTCTGAACATACTTATCGCCTCGTTTCATTTGATAATAAGCTTTAAATATCTACATCAGGTTATAAACGCTTATTATTTATATTTCGGTATTCTGGTCAATGTTTTTCTCTTTTATCAGAATTTTTACAGCTTCATCTTCGTCAAGCGGTCTGGCAAAGAGATATCCCTGGAAACTGTCACAACCGTTTTTAATAAGATATTCTTTTTGGTTTTCATATTCCACCCCTTCTGCTGTAACATAATGGCCCATCTTGTGCGCCATCGATATTACTTCTGCCGTTATAGCATAATCAGGATTTACCTCCAGAAGCTTGTCTATAAAATATTTGTCTATCTTCAGACAATCAACATTTAATTCCTGTTCTCTTGCAAGAGATGAATAACCTGTGCCAAAATCATCTATTGCGATCTTGATCCCTGAGTTTCTCAGCTCACCAAGAATTTTATTAATATCCTCATAATTTGAAGAAAACACCGACTCTGTGATCTCAACAATAATATTGTTGGGATCAACTTGCATCTCTTTAATAATATTGAGCAGCTCGACAGTGAAATCCTTTTCCAAAACCTGAACTGCAGAGACATTGACTGAAATGTTGATGTTCTCGTACCCTATTTCCTTCAGCCTGTTGAGGAAACGGAATGACTGCATAAAAATTATATAGCCAATAGGGATAATAAGTTTAGTCTTCTCTGCCACAGGAATAAATTCCAGAGGAGGAACCAGGCCAAGTTTTTCATTTTTCATCCTGGCCAATGCCTCGAACCCCTTTATCTTGTCTGATTTAAGGTCAATGATAGGCTGGAACTGGAGAAAAAGGGTTTCAATATTTTCACCGGCAGCGATCCGGGCAAGCTCACTCTTTATATCCTGCTCACGGATTATTTCTATTTCCATTTCTTCATCGTAAAAACATGCTCCAAAATTGTCGTCATAAATTTTGATCGCTTTTTCAGAGGCAATAAGAAGTTTTTTCAAAAGGGTGTCAACATCTATATCGTCGTAACTCTCTAATTCCATTATCCCTATGCCGCCGCCTATCCTTTCAGTTGCAAGCAGGGATTCCAGGATCTCTATCAGAATTTCAGTAAACTCAAGCAATTCATTCCTGTCTTTATAACCTTTCATGTAGTAAACGAAACGGTTTTCGTATGTCGAAAACAATATTCGTTTATCAGTAGAATATTCGCTGAACGCGTTGGCTGTTTTTTTGATCAGATCCTGTGTGTAATGAAATCCATAAACCCTTGTCAATGACTGTACTGAACCCAAATTAATGCTGATTAGGGCTCTTTTTTCATAAAAATCCTTGCCTGCGTCATGTTTAAGCATGTTTTCAAGGTAATATCTGTTAAACAGGCCGGTCCATCTATCATGTTCATTGGTATATCTGAGTAGATTTTCGACCTCTTTCCTGTCTGATATGTCGATGATGATCCCTTCAAGAGCTTCAACCTCGCACTGGTCATTAAATATGCCTTCTGCAAGCTCAAGGACCCATTTTCGTTTTCCTTCAGCCGTTATGATCTCATATTCATGTTTAAAAGGCAGCCTGTCAGCAAGGATACGCTTCCATTCATTCCATAGCCTGTCACTGTATTCCGGTGCTATGAGATCGTTAAACGAGAGATCCCTGTTATTCAAAAGGCTTTCCGGTGAGTATCCGGTCAGTTCCATGCAACCGTCAGAAACAAAATGCATTGTCCAGTCAGGATCATAACTGCACCTGTATGCCATTCCGGGAAGGTGGGAAAGAAGAACGGATTTGCTCCTCTCGCTCTCTTTAAGCGACTCCTCAGCTGCCTTGCGCGCAGATATGTCTTCGAGCAGGCAGAGATGGTATGATCTGGCATCAGAGTAGCCGAGCAAAGGGGATACCTTCATATTTGTCCATACCGTCGATCCGTCAGGCTTAATAAAACGCTTTTCTATAGAATAGCCGCCGGTCTTGCCCTCTTTGAACTCTTCATATTTTTTGATATTTAAATTAAGGTCTTCTTGATGAGTTATGTCCGTCCAGTTAATTTTAGACAAATCTTCATTTTTCCATCCAATTATTTGTTCGAACATGGGGTTGGCATTCATCTGCCCATATTCTGACTGAGATACATACCTGTTTTCATCCGCAATAGCGATCCCAATAGGAGCCTGTTCAAAAACACTCCGGTAAAGAGCCTCATTAAAAGCCATTTTTTTGTTGAGTTTTATAAGTAAAGAATGTTGGTTCCATGTTCTGAGCATTACCAAAAATAGTATAAGCAGGCTTATTACAATTACTATATCCGGGATCATGCGCTCCCATATGCGGTCATTCCACTGAGATGCCGAATAATCTAGTCCGAGTACAGCAATGACTCTTCCGTCAGCAGGGTCTTTTATGGGTACAAGAGCACTGATCCAAGTCCCCCATCTATCTGTCGTAGGTTCAGTAAGAACTGTTTTAGCTGTCTTAAAAGGCAGCCAGTCAGTTTCTCCTGCTTCTTCGTAAATTTGTCCCGGTGGCGAATAATTCGGTGAATCAGGTGATTCTGAATCTATTAAAAATATCATGCTTCCATTATCTTCACCCAATAAATAAGCGAACCTGATTGGATTATTTGTTTCAACAAGCTTTTGCAGACTAAGTTTTGTCATTATGTACGCAGGGTTATCAAGGTCTTTTTCTGTGCCGGATAATTCTGATATGTGCTCCGGATGTAAAAGGGATTCCATGGATTGTGCAAGCATGACTGCTTCAGATGAGGCAATATCGTTGTATCTGTTCCATGCAAAACGCAGATGAAGGGCAACCACCAACAATACGATCACAGAGAGGATGATCGAATTGATCCTTGTTTTCCTTCCGTCCATTTCGCCATTGTTTGCAGAAGGATCCTTAGTTTCATTTTTATCTGCTGTCATAAAGAACCCTTCTTTCTTTTCAGCCCAATCCATCTTAAAATGACCATTTATAAGGATGGATATGTAGGTTTGACCGGATAGAAGATTTTAGACTTAAAGAACGTAAGTAGAAATGTATTCAGGTAAATAAATAATATTAAATGATTCGTTTTTCATATACTTCGCTTACCGTATTTTAACTGATTAGCTTCTTAATCGTCTACGAGGAATTTAATGCAGTTTCTGGGAAAAGACGTCTTTTTTTGAAACCTTTTTCGGTGTTTTTCCGGTTAATTGGAATTACAAATTTCAGTGTAACCGGAAGCTATCTCAGCAAGAAATCCTTTTTTTGTTTAATCAATTTGCCTAAGACCCTTGTGTCAGGTCCTCTTTTAACGTCCTTAAAGAGCGGCCATTCTCGGGGGTGTTTCGATATTGGAGATAATCCAAAAAGCGCTTAGCTGCAAGTGAGAGGTTTTTCTTATTTCTCATCGCCAGACAGATTTTACGGCAGACAGGCACATCAAGTTCCTTGGCTACTATCCGGTACGGGGTCCTTTTCAGCATGAGCTCCGGCAGTATGCTGATGCCCAGGCCGCATTCGACCATCGACATTACGGCGTAATCGCTGCAGGTCACAAACTGCACCTTTGGCTTGATCCTATATCGTGTGATGATTTCGGCAATTTCGGGTTCCATTGTTTTTTGAGGAAGTATAAAGGTCTCGTCAGACAAAGCTGATGCGGGAAAGCAATCGTGTTCCGCCATCGGGTGATCCTCCGGCAGTACTACTAGCAGACGGTCATTTTCCAAAAATACCGTTTCCAGTTCGGGTTTTGTGGGCAGCCTGAGGAAGCCGCAGTCAACACGCCCTTCAAGGATCCAGTTTTCTATTTCTGCGTAATCACTTAGGAGAAGCTCATATTCTATATGGGGGTAATCCCCTTTGAATCTTTTTATCATGTCAGGAAGCCAGTTGGTCGCCATGCTTGCAAAAGCACCAATACGAATCAATCCGGACTGAAGTCCATGCATCTCGCTGATCTGCATTTGCATCTTTTCATGTTCGCTGCAGATGTTTTTTGCGTAAGGAAGCAGTTTGAGGCCGTCGGAAGTCAGGTTCACGCCCGAACGCCCACGCTCAAGAAGGGGCACTTCCCAATCCCTCTCCAGGTCGCTGATCATTCGGCTGATGCCGGACTGTGAATAACCCAGTGCTTCGGCCGCCTTCGTAAAACTGCCTAGCTCTACGGTTTTAATAAATACGAGGTATTTTTGAATGCTCATTTATTCCTGCATTTATCCATCTGAATTTGTCATACCTTCCATGATAAAATGCCGCTTTTGTAATCAATAATAGTATGACATACTCTGCAAAAGTAAACAAGAGAAAGGGAGGGATCGGTATGTTGTTTATCAGTGACATCTTAACGACTGTGCCGGAGTTTTATCAGACTCCGCTGCATGAAAAGGTCTATAAAACGTTGATGGAACTTGAGATCCCATTTCAGCGCGTCGAGACCGAAGAGATCATAACGATGGAGGACTGCATTCAGGTAAATCAAAAGCTGCAAATGAAGATGGTGAAGACGCTCTTTCTGTGCAATCGTCAGCAGACTGAATTTTATCTTTTCATCACTTGTGGTGATAAACCATTCAAATCAAAGGAATTTTCATCGGCTCTTGGAATTTCCCGTCTTTCTTTTGTACCTGCAGAACTGATGGAGAAGATGCTCGGAACAAAAATAGGCTCTGCCACTGTATTTAGTGCTTTGCTCGATAAAAAAGACGCCTTAAGAATAGTTTTTGACAAGGACGTTGCCGAGGAAGAATGGTATGGATGCAGCGACGGTACAACGACCGGCTACATGAAAGTAAAGACCGGGGATATACTGCATAAATTTCTGGGTCACACAAAGCATCCTGTTGAAATATTAACGATTTAGTTTTTTTAACAAAAGACCTGAAAACACAAATGTTAAAGGAGATGTTGAGATGAGCGAAAAAAGCAAAGATTCTGTTACTGAAGACCTGGCTCGCCTGTTTGGAGTTACAGCTGAGGAACTGACCCGCCTCTTTGTTCTCAGTGAAGAACAATTGATGGAACTGAACGAGGTCGAATTCAGGGCCAGGATGCGTGAACGCTGTCACCACACATTGGAGATCCCGACATACGAAAGCGCCTATTTCGGCACACCGCTTCCCGTGGATCAGACTGAAACAGTTGAGAAAATGCTTCGGGTCTGGGACAGGCGCGGACTTTCGCACGAACTGGTGGAATATCGCTTTGCAACGACGATATTAGGCTATGCAAAAAAAGGATCGCGGGCGAACCTGTAGATTTGAGCGTACACGAACCCAAATGGCTCACTCCCGAGGAACAGGAAGTCTTTGAAAGGGTAATTTATCAGAGGCGTACGGTACGCCAGTGGGATCTTAAACGCTATGTCGACGATGAACTTATCGACAAGGTGCTTAAGGCCGGGCTTTGGGGTCCGCATGGCTGTAACCTGCAGTCCATAAGATATATGGTTATACGCGAAGATGTTGAACCCGGACTGTTTGAAGGAAGCGATGTTCCGGGCGGACCGGTCCATGTAGTTGTGATGCAGGACAGGCGTTGCTACGATGCAAATAAGCTTATGCCTCCATTTAACTTGCTTCTGGACTGCGGTGCGGCTACTCAGAACATCGTCCTTGCTGCCCACGCATACGGATTGGGGGGCTGCTGGCTCACTTTCTCGGATGTGATGCGCGAGAGGCTGATAAAACACTACTCTATCCCCGAACATTACGATGTAGTCACCTATGTCGATATGGGCTGGCCTGATCAGAGTCCCTGCCCTATCTGGCGCTGCGGTGTGGAAGAGGCGGTCGTATACCGTTCTTTGTCCAATATGAAAAAGTAAGAGAGAGGTGGAAAAATGCTATATCTTAACGGAAACGAAATAATGCAGGCAATTTCAACCGATGAAGTTATGGAAGCAGTGGCTGATGCTTACGTCCTTTTTGACAAAGGCACCTGTTACATTCCAGACAGGGCGTTCTTTGCTCACGGCGGCAATAAAATGATCTATATGCCATGTTTTGCCCCTGATGCTCTTATCACGAAGATACTCTCCTTTTTCCCTGAAAACTACAAAAAGGGAAAGCCCACCCTGGACGGAGTAGTGCTTTGGAAAGATCCTGAAAGCGGAGAAATACTGTCCATCATGGATGCTAAAAAGATCACGGCGTTGCGTACCGGTGCCGCTGCGGGCCTTGCTGTCCGGTATTTATCAGATCCCGGGAGCAAAAGGCTTGGAATAGTCGGTACTGGGATGCAGGGGCTTCATCTGGCAATGTTCGCCTCTACAGTTCGTCAGATCGAAGAGATATTCCTTTACGATACTTTCCGTAAAGAGGCAGACACATTCGCAAATGACCTTGAGAAATTGCTGGGACGCCGTGTGAAGTGCACACTGTGCGGCGATGCCTCAGAACTGCTCCAAAAAAGCGAGATAGTTATAACGGCAACTACTTCCACACAGCCGGTCCTACCGAACGACCCAGCTCTTCTTGCGGACAAGTGCTTCGTCGGAGTCGGTTCTTATTCGCCCTCTATGCGTGAATATCCCGCCGCACTCTGGAACGTTGTTGATACAGCATACGCCGATCTGGAGTACGCCATGGAAGAGAGCGGAGACCTCAGCCAGCCGATAAAAGAAGGCCTGCTCAAGCCTGAACAGGTACACAAGATAAGTACCCTGCTGGGAGGGTCTGTAACACCTCCCTATAAGGGAAAAAGCAATTTCTTCAAGACGGTAGGGATGTCGCTTGTAGGTCTGACGACTGCAGCAGCCGTATATAAAAACGCAAAGAAAAGGGAGATTGGTCAGGCGATCCAGGGCTGATCCGACGACAAAAACTATATTCGCGGGAACCGGATATTGGTCCGGTTCCCGCGAATATGTATAGGAATATCCTTAATGAACATATACCTAAATTCTATTTGCAAAATGAGTGCCGTTACTTTATGAGCCCTATCTCCTTGTAATATCTTATCGCACCCGGATGAAGAGGGATCTTGATGTCCTTTATTTTTGCCGCGTCCATTGCAGCCATCCTTGCGCTGATAACTACCAGGTCGTTTTTGTTTTGGAAAAGCGTTTTGGTCATCATATAAGCTGTACTTTCTCCAATTTTTTCGTGTACTGCAAGGATATTGGGGCTGCTGAAGGTTTTAACATCTTTTTCCTGACCCTTATAGCTTCCCGCTGGGATAGTCATTTTTGCAAAATATGGTGTAGTCTTGATCATTTTTTCGACAAGATCATTCGATACGTCAATAAGTTCAACTATCCCAAGCGTCATCGGTTCGACAACGCTTGCGATCCCAATGGCTCCAACTGTAACTGCTGCATCAATGTTCTTATCCATAAAAGCATTGACAGACTCTGCATGTCCGAGATATTCCAGCTTCATATCTTTTTTCGGGTCAAGCCCTGCATGTTTAAAAAGGGTCTCCGCTGTAAGGGATACACTGCCGCCTACAGCTCCGACTGATACTTTTTTGCCCTTAAGGTCCTGGATGCTTTTAATTCCGCTTCCTTTGAGGACAACGATATGCACCGCCTCAGGATAAAGAGGTACAAGAGCGCGGATGAATTTCTTCGGTTGGCCGATATAGCTTGCCAGGCCGTTGTATGCGTCATAGTAAAGGCCGTCCGCAAAGATTACTTCCGCGTCACCGGCTTCCATGAGCTGGATGTTGTTGCGGGTACCTCCGCTGGCCTGTGCCGTAGCCTTTAGGTCCGGTACGTTGTCGCTCCAAATTTTTGCTATACCTGAACCTACAGGATAGTACGTCCCGCCTGTGGGTCCAGTTCCTATGTTTACGTATTCCTGGGCCACCGAGGGAAGTGCAAGCAAGGCGATCATAAGCGATACTGCAAGAACCATTACCGAGAATCTTATCTTGTTCAAAACATTCACTCCTTAATTTTTTCATCAGGTTGCGGTCAAACAGAAAACAGCGCAGTAATACAAATTATTCATGGGATATTTAACAGATAAGTCCCTTTGCCCCCGTCCCCTGAAAATAAAGAAAATTCACCTTTCAGAGGTAGGGTAATAAGTGAAGGATGTCCGACGCTAAACCGCACAACGTGCGGAAGGTTCGTTTTATTCTGTCAAAATCCCTTTACGACCATCGGACCGCCTCCCTTCTTGAACGTTTCCTTTATTCCGCTGCTATCAGTGCAGCACCTATAGCACCGGAGAACTGCGCCAGTTCCGAGGTGAGGACAGGCCGACCCAGGTGCTTCGAAATAAGCGTGGCAAGCCTTTTGTTGAGTGCAGGACCGCCTGTAAGTACCACAGGTCCTCTGTCTGAAATGCGAATGACCATCCCTGCTGCTCTTGACGCGATCGAATCAAGGAGCCCAAGTGCAATGCTCTCTTTTGCCACTCCCCCGGAAAGGAGGCTTATCACCTCTGATTCGGCAAAAACTGTACACATGCTAGATATTTTACTGATCTCAGTTTCCGCAGGTATATCCGAAAAATCTTTAAGACTGTAACCCAGCAGAACTGCCATATTGCTGATGAATCGTCCCGTACCGGCGGCACACTTGTCGTTCATCAGGAAATCTGTAACTTTACCCTCGATGTCCAGCCTTATTACCTTTACGTCCTGTCCGCCGATATCCAGAACAGTCTCCGCATCCTTGACCAAATGAAAGGCTCCCGCAGCGTGACAGGTTATCTCGGTCACAGATCTTCCGGCAAAACGGCACATCTTTCTTCCGTAACCGGTAGCAACAACTTGGTGCAGATCTTCCATTTTCAGGGAAGATCTGTCCAAAAGGACCTGGATCACGGCCTCCGATGTTTCGCTGATATCCCACCCGGTAGGCTGACTCCATACTTCAAAAGAGGATCCGTCCCAGATCGCGGCTTTTATATTCGATGACCCTATGTCTATTCCTGCGGTATACATCAGAGCATCTCTATAAAAGCGCCAAATCTTGTGGCAAGCTGGCCTGTATCGCCCTGAGAATAATCGGTCTCCACAGCCATATAAGGGATGCCCGATCTATTAAGGAATTCGCGTACTGAGCGGGTTTCTACTGCGTATGTGTGGCAAGCCTGGAGAATGACATCTATGACGCCGTCTGCCCTGTATTCCTTTACGTATTTTTTGATAAGTTCAAGTCTTTTTGAGTTGGGTGACATTACCGAGCATGGAATATTGAGATACTTGTCAGCTATAGCGTCTATAGGATCTGAATACTCGTTAACCAAAGATGAAGAGCATTTAAGATTTCCGCAGTTCTCAAATCCGACTACGACTCCCCCGTTTTCCTTCGATTCGATAGCGTCTACGATCTTTTCAAGCGACTTTCCCATTGGACATCCGGTTATCAGGATACGTTTTGCAGAAGGATCGATCCGCCTTTCTCCCGAAGCATAGTTTTCTTTAAGCTTTAGAGTCAGATCTCTTATTACTTCCATTGTCCTTTCGTAATCAAAGGAAAACTTAAGGTAATCAGATCCCAGCATGATCTCCTTGCCCGTAAGGACCGGCGATGGGAGGGAGGCAAGAGAGTAAAATCCCATCATCGTACTGTGTATCTCATTGCGCTGTTTAATGGAGGCAGAAAGTTTTTCGCCGGTGATCTCCACATTGAATTTTGATTCAAGAAAATCTTTGAGAAGCAGGATCTCATCCTTCCACATCTTCATGCTGTTCAAACCGTTCACTGTCTGCGGCAGCTGCATTACATAAGTTTCCTTTATTTCTCGCAGATACTCATACATCTTTTTTTTGCCGTCGCAGGTCGTCTCACCGAGGACCATGTCACAAAAATGAAAGTAAGGGCAGGTATCTGTAAGTGCGTGGCCATAGCTGGACTTGATGAGCGGACAGAGGTTTCTGGGAAGGTGCTTCTCTGCCTCACCTATCGGTTTTTCACTTGTACTGCACAGCGAAACAGGGATCCCGCCGGCTGCATTGATCAGCTCCCAGGGTGTGTAAGTACAATAGGTTCCTATAATGGGAATGCCTTTCTCGCTTATCTCCTTTATGTGGATGGGACCCATTGCAACTTCATTTCTCATCATTTCAAAAATTGGTCCGATATCGTGCATTTCGTATATCCCCTTAAAAATGTGATCTCGAGATAGATTTACAAGGAACTGTCAGAAACTCATTAAAGAAGGTCGGTCAGTGCTTTTTCAGCATCTTTCCCTTCCGGAAGCTCCTCTTTAAAGAATGAAGCTGCAACAGTGCCATTTTTAAGCAGTACAAAGTAGCTTCCTAGCTTAAGTGCCTGTCTTACGCTGTGAGATACCATAACGATGGAATATCTGTCTTTAAGGAACAGCAGATGGTCCTCGATCTGCTCAGCAGACCTCTTGTCCAGAGAAGCTGTGGGTTCATCAAGAAGCAGGATCTCCGGTTCAAGGGCCAGAGCCCTTGCAAGACAGAGTCTTTGCTGCTGCCCCCCGGACAGTCTGTTTGCAGGCGTATCAAGCCTGTCTCTGACTTCATTCCAGAGACCTGTTGTCTTGAGTGCCGTTTCCATTTTTTCGTCAGCGAAAGATCCCCTGGATCCCAACATGAGTTCCAGCGGCAGCATGATGTTCCTTCGTATGCTCAGCGGAAGAGGATTGGGAGTCTGGAAAACCATCCCGACTTTTCTTCGCAATTCAGTCGGGGTCAATATTCCTGAAGAGTAAATGTCTTTCATTTCGCCTCCCAGTAACAAACGTATGCTCCCCGACCCTTCATGTCCGTCAAACGTCTCATTGAGCCTGTTCAAAGCCCTTAAAAATGTCGTCTTCCCGGAACCGGAGCGTCCTATAAGAACAGTTATGCCGTCTGACGGCAATGACGCGTTTATTCCGTTGACAGCTTTTCTGCCGTGAAATGAAACAGATAAATTTTCAATTTCTGCACAGAGACCCATTATCTTGCTCCCTTCCAGCGTTTTTCCATAGTTCGTTGAAGTTTGGACGCAGCATAAAGTAGTCCGGCGGAAAGGACAAGGAGGACCAACGCAGCCCCGAACCCTCTGAGGAGCTCATTCTGATCGACATACTGAGCGGCAGTATAGAAAATGAGAAAAGGCAAAGCTTCGAACTTGGAGCCGAGTCCGGCAGGCAGTCCGGAATTGACGACCACTCCGGTAAGCATGATAACTGCCGTATCTTCAGCAGCCCGTCCCATCGCCAGCATGATCCCGCCAAGTATCCCCCTGCCGGCTGCCGGGATCAAAATATGTCGAAGCAGTTGATGTTCCGTAAATCCAAGTGCGGTGCCAGTGACGACAAGAGACTCGGGGAGGCTCTCTATCGATGTCCGTGTGGTTACCACAAGAGCAGGCATTACAAGCAAAGCAAGACAGAATGCTGCAAGACTGATACATGTGGTCGCGTCAGGCGCAAAAGTTCGTCTGAGCAGTAGGATCAGCACAAATCCGAAAAGGCCCATAACGATGGAAGGGACGCTTGCCAGCAGGTCCACAGCCATAGAAAGCATCTCTTTCTTTTTTCCCTTTGCGTAGCGGGCAAGGTATATCCCGCACCCTATCCCGGGGATCAGTGAAACAGCCATTGTAAGAGCTATAAGATATAAAGTTCCCGCAAAAGCGGGCCATATGCCGTCCCAGACAGGACGTGTGCCGATTATCGCATCGATTGGATCTGTCTCCCCGAAGAAGAGCCCTGCGTCAAGAACAGGCGTGCCGTGGTAGAAAAGAAATCCGATCAGCAACATAAAAGAACCAATGACAAAGAATGCAGATATAAAGGCAAGAAGCCGCAGCAGTTTTACCCTCATCATAGTGACTTCCTCCTCACCAGGCGGAAGAGTATGTTTGCTGAAATGCTGACAAAAAGGAGTAGCCCTCCCGCTACGAAAAGCGAAAGATATGCCGTGCCTCCGACATCTGAGGAGAGGACGAGCCCGATGTGCGCGGTAAGTGCCCTCATTGCGTCCAGCGGCGTATTAGCGTACTGGACCGCGTTCCCTGCGAGCATTGTCGGTATCAGTGTATCACCGGCGGCACGTCCGAACCCCAGAAGCGCGGAAGACCATATCCACTGCCTGGATGCCGGAAGAACGACCATCGCGATGTTTTGTTCTCTGGTGAAACCCAGTGCTGCAGATGTCAGCCTGGTCTCGGATTCTATAGTTCTGAAGGCGCTGTCCATAGAAAGCACCATAGTAGGCATAATAAGGAGGCTTAGCACAATGGAGGCTGTCAGCCAGGAAAACCCGGAGCCTCCTAGGCCGTTTCTTATAAGAGGGACAAGAAGAAAAACAGATGCAAAACCATAAACTACAGTAGGTACTGCGGTCATGATCCTCAGGACCCTGGCCAGCAGCTCTGATGCCCATTTCGGGCCGAAACCATGGATAAAACAACAGCATCCTACTGCGAATGCCCAGCCCGTTATCAGCGATGAAAGAGAGAGAAGTCCGCTTGCCCAGATCATAGGCATTATCCCGAATCGTCCCCCTTCTGGATCCCATACAGAGCCGAACAGAGAAGGGCCGCTCCTGAATAATCCATCAAGTGCACAGACAGTGATAAAGACAAAAAGGGCTGACATAAGTGATGTGACATATACAGCCGATGCCTTCAACCAGATAGGGGTGTTTTTATTGTATTTCAAATTATTCTCCTGCTTTTGTTGGGGGGAGAGAATACTCTCCCCCCGCTCACACTTTACTTCTTTGCGGGAAGCGGGATATATCCGCTGTCTTTCGTTATCTCGGCGCCTTCAGGGCTGAATATGTAGTCGATAAAGAGCTTCGTAAGTCCCTGAGGATCCCCTTTTGTGTTCATGTAAAGGTTGCGGGTAACTTTGTATTTGCCGTTGGCTGCGTTTTCCTGTGATGGGACCGTTCCGTCAAATTTCGGAGCTTTTACTGAATTGTCAATGTGCCCGATCCCGACATATCCGATCGCGCGCTTGTCCTGTGCAACAGCAGTCTTCATTGCCCCGTTAGAGCTGACTACGTTTACGGAGGGCGCAAGTTCTCCCTTATTGATAGCTTTTTCTGTGAAGACTTCCCTTGTACCGCTTCCGTCTTCTCTGCTGAAGACGTTGATCGATCCGGGTTCGCCTCCGAGTTCTTTCCAGTCTTTTATCTTGCCGGCATAAATGTCAATTACCTGCTGGGTCGTAAGAGCATCGACCTTGTTTGCAGGATTGACTACTACTGCCACACCGTCAATTGCGAATGCAAAGGAGACAAGCCCGTACTTTGATATCTCTTCTTCTTTCAGTGCCCGACCGGTGTTCCCTATCGTAACAAGTCCTTCTCCGACCTGTTTGACTCCGACCCCTGAACCTCCGCCGGCTACTGTAATGCGGATGTCAGTGTTAACAGACATGATGCGCTTCGCCGCTTCTTTCATTACGGGAATGTGGGCAGTTCCTCCGGCTATGTCAAGATTACCTTTCTGACCTTTAAAAGCATCAAGGGGCGCGGCGACGGCCGAGGAAGCCATCAGCATTATCGTCAGTGCCATTGAAACGATCATTTTTTTCATAATTCAGTTACATCTCCTTATTTTTTAGTTAAATTATGGGGATACAGGCAGATCACACATATGCACGAAAATACTCCTGAAGCCACAAAAGGGCTCCGGAAGTACTTTGTCAGTAATCCGCGGCAGGGAATCAGCTTTTTGGGGAATTATGAGTTTGGAAGTTTACTGCCTTGTAAAGGAGAAAAAGGCAGCTGACCCGGAGGCTGAATGTGCAGCAAATTGGTAACGCATCCCGTGCATTATTTTATGGGAAACAGATCATGTGTATGCCACAGTACGCCACCGCCTTCCGGGAAAATCTGTAATCATTACAGGTTTATTAATATCACACCAAGAGTAGTTTTTGTCAAGGCGCAGGTCGTAGTATGTTTACTGCAAAGTACGGTGCTTGTTTTGCCAGCCTCTGCCGATATTGACCTGCTTCGCAGGATTTACAAGACGGCAAAAGAGAGCGAAAAAAGCCGGCGGAACATCTGCGCCTTATAGCTGCTTATGCTCACCTGCACAAGGCCTAAAAACGTACGTTTTGCCAAGTGAGAAGAGTTTTGCCTTGACCGGAATGTATGGTTGACACCTTCCAAGAGGACGGACATACAGGCCGATCATGTTATTCCTCTATCCAGTCAGGCATTAGACCTCCTGGGCAGGATAAAAAAACTTAACCTGGCCCCAGAAGACTCCCCGTACCTCTTCCCCGCCGGCAACGACAACGTGCTTCCCGACACGGTGCTATGAAGATGATGGGGGTCGAAAGCCATACCCAGACTGCTTTCGGCATGCGTTATTCCGCTGAAGCCATCATGAAGAATAAATATGAATATGGTGCAAAAGACGGCAAGGAACTGCATATCCTAATCAAGACCTTTATGGATGCTGTTAATCCTGATGGCAAGCCCCAGTACCCGCCCGAGATCCTTATGACGCAAAGGGCAGAACTTGCTCAATGGTGGACAGATAAACTGGAGGGCATAGTGTAGTTAGGGCAGTTTGTGTTCGTTTTGAAATGATCTACTTAAAATAATCTTTATAACACCAGGAGGCATGTGGTTATTTTATGCCTCCTGGTGTTTGTAGGCGTTTCTCTGAATATTGATAATTTATATGCTTTCAATATCTTTTAAGGTCTTCCCCGCTAGATTCTTCCATGCAATTAGCCCGTTGGCATTTCTTCCGATTACAAAAGCTGCGGCATATGATGGGCTCAGAAAAAGGACGTTTTCCTGCAAAATCCCGTTTTTGTCTATTGACGCATTATCACGGGCTTTTTTTAATCCAGGTGAAATATGATCTGAATCAATCTTATAAATCATGCTTCCTTTTAAGACAACAAAACCTTCTTCTGTTTGTTTGCATTTTGCCTCTATGATTTCTCCGCTTTTTCTGATTTTATTCTTAAAGAATAGGATTTTATCATCGTCAGATTGCAGCATCGGTACAGGTTCAGTTTTTCTGTCTATGATGAGAGGGTCAAATACCCTATGTCCAAGTGTACCCATTACTATCTTTGCGTAGTCAATAAACTCTTCGAGTTCGCTTTCTTTTTCCTCAGTGATATGGCCGGGAGCAGGATCGTTGCTGTTTTTAACTTTATAGCGTTCAGCTTCTATTGCCATATTACAGAATCGGTTTTCAAGATAGCTTATCTCTGTCGCTCCAAAGGAGTCATTTGATGTGGTAAAAATAACAGCTTCTGTCCAGTAATCTTTATCAGGGTTGCGTTTGTGTTCCAATAGCCGTGAAAGGATCCCTTCACCTTTCTTCCTTGATCCGGCTTGCCCAATATAGACAACGCTTTTGCCAGTTTCTTCCGATGTACCAAAAAGAAAATAAACACCGCTTTGTTTGAGGTCATTGCGTTCCCGACAGCTGTCGATTTCAGTTCTGGGTATTTTGTATGCGATGCCGGTCCAGTTGGCAAGAGTACACTTTATACGGCCTGTAGCCGAGCCATCCATGAGAAATAAAGTAATATTTTTCCCTCGATTATTCATACTTATAGCACCATCTGATTTAATAGACTTAATATTCCTACACCAGCCCCAGATACTTCTCGAAGAAGGCCATGAGTTTTTCTATGATGCCTTGCTTCTTTTCCGTGCGGGAGCCTCCGAACCTTGATACCGGGGGCATGATCTTGTCAATTGCCGTGCCGGTCGTCTTCAGCGTTCCGTCGCGCAGTGCATTTGCAATGAAACGGCGGGTCTCTTCCGGTTTTAACTTTTCTTCCTCTATCAGTGCGGAGATCTCTTCTTCCTTGCTTTCGTCAAGGAACGTGCGCCAGTCTTCGTCCACTTGTGACGAGACGTTGATCTGTTCAATGAAACGCTCTATAAGCTCTTTCTTGCTGCGTAGCTCAATGCTCGAATTGATGGCTTTGTCGATGGTCGTGAGGATGGTCTTGTCCTTGCAGTTGGACTGCTGGTATTTGGCTACAAGCATGAGGATGTAGTCGATATTTACCTCTATCTGCCGGATCAGTTCGATCTCGAAAACAATATCGTCGTTGATGTTTTCCTTGTCTGCTTCCGAGCCTTTCCTGAATTCCTGGTACATGTCTATATAAACGCTCTGATAGTCCTGGAAGTCTCTTTCTGAGAGTATTTCTTTTCCGGCAAAGTCATCAAAAGAGGTAAGGATGTTTCTCAGCCTCAGGATTGCTCCATAAAGTCGGATAAATTCCTTCCGGGATTCTTCTCCCACGATAGGCTGTCCCAGCGGAAACTGCTCTTCAAGTTCTTTGATCAGCTCCTCGTAACCGGGCTTATGTCCGTTGTCATCATTATATCCGTTGTAGTATTCATCGAATGTCTTGAGAAGCACTATGCCCCCCGCGTCCTTGTTGCCAAAGAGTGCAATCGCTTTGTCTGTCTCATCCTTAAGGTCACGGAAACAGACGATGTTCCCGAATGTCTTGACGCTGTTGAGGATGCGGTTTGTCCGTGAAAACGCCTGGATAAGTCCGTGCTGTCTCAGGTTCTTGTCTACCCATAAGGTGTTCAGAGTGGTTGCGTCAAATCCGGTCAGGAACATGTTTACTACGACCAGGATGTCTATCTCCCTGTTTTTCATTCGCAGGGAAAGGTCTTTGTAGTAGTTTTGAAATTTATCCGAAGATGTATCGTAATTCGTGTTGAAAACGGCGTTGTAATCCTTTATCGCTGAGTCAAGAAAATCCCTCGAACTCTGGTCGAGGTTTTCAATGTTGAAGTCTTCATCGGGAAGCAGGCCTTCGGGCTCCTCCTCGTTGGCGCTGAAGCTGAAGATCGTCGCCAGGACAAGCTTGCGCTTTTTTGCCTCTGTCTGCTTTTTGAACTCCGCATAATACTTGATTGCCATCGGGATCGAAGCGGCAGCGAATATTGAGTTAAAACCCGCCAGCCGCCTTGTCTCACGATTTTCTATCCTGGCTCTTTTGTCATCCTTGTCCTGTTCTTCCCATTTCGCTGTAAAGGTGTAAAAGCTGCTTCGTTTCGTCTTCTGGTCAAAGTGATCGAGGACATACGAAACTATCTCGCTTATCCGCCTGGGGTCTGCCAGTGCTTTTTCACGGTCAATGGTATAAACTTTTTTGTCGTCTATATAGTCGGGCATCTTGATGGTATTTATGAAGTCTATCCTGAAGGGCAGGACATTGCTGTCGTTGATGGCATCCACGATAGTATATGTATGCAGCTTTTCGCCGAAGGCCTGCTCTGTAGTCCTGAGGAGCGGATCGCCTGCGGAACCTGCGTTTGAGGCAAATATTGGCGTTCCGGTAAAGCCGAATATATGGTAATTCTTAAAGCTCTTGACAATACCTTGGTGCATGTCTCCGAACTGCGAACGGTGGCACTCGTCGAAGATAAGGACAACATGCTTTTTATAGACATCATGCTGCTTGTTTTTTCGTATAAAGATGTCCAGTTTCTGGATCGTGGTGACTATGATCTTATATTCGTGCGGGCTTCCCTTTTCGTTCCTGTCCTCCAATTGTCTTTGGAGCACCCTCGTTGACGTGTTGCCGTTTGCCGCTCCCTTCTCGAAACGGTCGTATTCTTTCATGGTCTGGTAGTCCAGGTCCTTGCGGTCCACGACAAATAGCACCTTGTCGATATAGGGCATGAGCGAGGCAAGCTGTGCTGTCTTGAAACTCGTCAGGGTCTTGCCTGAGCCCGTGGTGTGCCATATATATCCACCCGCATCCAAAGTTCCCATCTTTTTATAGTTGGTAGATATCATGATGCGGGACAATATACGTTCTGTAGCGGCTATCTGATATGGGCGCATTGCAAGGAGGAGTTCTTCAGAGGTGAATACACAATATTTTGTGAGGATGTTTAAGATGGTGTGCCTGGCTAAAAATGTACCTGTAAATCCCATAAGGTCGGGAATGGTCTTGTTGTTTGCATCTGCCCAGTAACTGGTAAATTCAAAACTGTTGCTTGTCTTCTTGCTCTTTTTTCTTTCCCTGCCCAGCTGTTCCTTTATGTGCGCGTTTCGGGTGGTATTGCTGTAGTACTTCGTGTGCGTCCCGTTGGATATAACGAATATCTGAACATATTCATAGAGGCCTGATGAAGCCCAAAAGCTGTCCCGCTGGTAGCGGTTGATCTGGTTGAAGGCTTCCCTGATAGCCACTCCCCGCCTCTTAAGCTCGATATGCACGAGGGGAAGGCCGTTTACGAGGACGGTAACGTCGTACCTTGTTTCATGCTTCCCGCCCGGCTCCTCATACTGGTTGATGACCTGCAGACGGTTGTTGTGGATGTTCTTCTTGTCGAGAAGGTAGATGTTCTTGGTCGTGCCGTCATCCCTCTTTAGTATCTGGATGTGGTCGTCCTGGATCTTTCGGGTCTTTTCAACAATACCCTCGTTGGTGTTGGCGAGGCATTCTGCAAAAAATCTTTTCCATTCGCCTTCTGTAAAGGAATAGTTATTCAGCAGTTCAAGCTGTCTTCGCAGATTCGCTGTCAGTTCGGCTTCATTGCTGATCTTCAGGTGTTCATAACCCTGTGATTCCAGGATGCTGATAAATACCCGCTCAAGTTCCGCCTCACTCTGATATTTGGAGGAACGCACATAATTAGGGGTATATTCGGCAACAACTGTCGATTCATCGGTACTGGCAACGATATTATATTTGTTCAAGCCTTCGCCTCCCTGAAGGTAAGCAGCTCGTCCCTGTAATATTCATATTGTTTGCGCCGAGCTTCGATTTCGGCAGGCAGACCGTTTGTCAGGTCATTGCACAGGGTGTCGAAGCGGTCGAGGATCGAAACGATCTTTTTTTGTATGTCTTTTGACGGAACAGGAAGTTCGAGAGATTTTACAATATCTGCATTTAAATTTTGCACTGTACCATTCGAAGCACGTTGAGCCAAAGTTTTTTGAATTACACTTGAACTGAGTAAGTGGTAAAGAAAATCGGATGTGAATGTTTCTTCAAAATCACTTATTGACAACCAACCGTCATGAATACACCCTTCCGTTTTCAAAATATAAGGGCGTCCGAAACTCATTGAGTTTGAAAGCACAAAGTCCCCAGGGCTTACAAATCGTGATTTTCTTGCACCTGCTTGTGTGATTTTTTCTTTTGTGGAAGTAATGTATTTACTACCAGTACTTACATCTCCAATCTTTATCCAATTAATACCGTTTTCATCGTCAGTTATAAAGTTATTAATTGGACGTGGCGAAGCCCCCCGGACAATAGACGCTATTTGTCCAAATGGCTTTATTTCACAGTCGGGAAACATTATTAACTCGTCCCTGTAATACTCATACTGCTTTTTTCTGGCTGTAAGCTCTGCTGTAAGCTCTGCTGTAAGCTCTGTGAAATTGTCCAGAATACGGACAATTTCACGCTGCACAGAAAGCGGGGGGAGGGGGATTATGATTTTACTAATTGCCGGGACACTGGAATGGACGACCTTGCTCTTAACTTTATTTTTACTCTTCTGTTTCTGTGCATCCGTCGTTGATAACACATATGAAAGATACTTAGGGTCTTGATTATGCTTCAAGACAACAATGTCGCCACCGGCCAAACATATATCCTGTCCAATATACACACAAGATTTCGCTATTTCTTCGACACTTTCACCAGTAATGGCAAACAGAAGGTCACCATATTTAAAATACTTCTTGTTGGTAATAGTATTCTCGTTAGTGAACGAAACACATTTTTCAAACCAAATACCATATGTTGTATATATTTCACCATAACGTACGCAAGGTGTTCCTGTTGGTGTAACTTGGTCTCTTGTAATGCCTGATCCGCGATAAATATCTGTGGCAATTTCTCCAAGGGTTTTATACTCCACACCATCTGGACAAAGCTCACTGATCAATTCTTCCAATTTACTCATCTGTTTCGTACCTCTTCTCCAAGAGTCGCTTAACTTCCTTGTCAAAATCGGAAATGATCTTTTGGGTCTTGTTGAATACTTCGTATTCTTTCTCCGCCTTTGTCATATACTCTTTCAGTACTCCGGTAGCCCAGATACGGAAGTGGGTAGCGCGCGCAGAACTCACACGGTATCCCACAGAAATGATAGAATCAAGGTTATAAAGATCGACATTACGCTTGACTGTTCTTGCGCCCTCGGTTTGAACTATTTCCATTTTGGAAACAGTTGCATCCCTGTTTAATTCGCCCTCTTCGTAAATATTTTGCAAATGCTTTGATATAGCGGGGATATTTACACCGAATAATTCTGCCATTCCCTTTTGAGTCAGCCAGACAGTTTCATCCTTTATGATCGCGCTTACGGAGACATCTTGGTTCGCAGATCGGTAAACAAGAAACTGGAAGTCCCTGTTCATGCTCCTGCCTCAATTTCCACAATGATCCTGGCTATCTCATCCCGCAGGACCTGCTCCCTTGCCACGATTTCTTCTATTTCCGCATTGAGCCTGGCAATATCGATAACTTCCCGTGTGTCCTTCTGTTCCACATAGGTGGAGACAGAAAGGTTATAGTCCTGTTCTTCGATCTCGCTGTTGGGCACAAGCCTCGAAAAATGTTCAATGTCCTCTCTTGTCCTGAAGGCATCTATGATTTTGTCCATGTTATCCTGCGTAAGCTTGTTATTGTTCGTTACCTTGACGAATTCATTTGAAGCGTCAATGAAAAGCGTGCTGTTTTCGGGCTTTGACTTCTTCAGAACCATTATGCAGGTAGCAATGCTTGTCCCGTAAAACAGGTTGCTGGGCAGCTGGATGACGCAGTCAACATAGTTGTTGTCGATGAGGTATTGCCGGATCTTCCTTTCCGCCCCGCCTCTGTACATAACTCCCGGAAAGCAGACGATGGCTGCCGTTCCGTTCGTCGAGAGCCATGAAAGAGAGTGCATTATGAACGCAAGGTCCGCCTTGGATTTTGGCGCAAGCACGCCCGCAGGGGAAAAGCGCGGGTCGTTGATCAGAATGGGGTCGCTGTCGCCCTTCCAGTTGATCGAGTACGGAGGATTGGAGACGATCGCCTCGAAGGGCTCGTCGTCCCAGTGAAGTGGGTCTATGAGTGTGTCACCAAGTCCAATGTCGAATTTGTCATAATCGATGTCATGAAGGAACATATTTATGCGGCAGAGGTTGTATGTAGTTATGTTTATCTCCTGGCCGTAGAAGCCGAGACGGACTTTGTCTTTGCCAAGGATCTTTGCAAACTTAAGGAGCAGGGAGCCGGAACCGCAGGCCGGGTCATATACCTTGTTCACTTCTGTTTTCCCCACCAATGCAATGCGTGTCAGAAGTTCGGATACTTCCTGAGGCGTATAGTACTCGCCGCCGCTCTTTCCTGCATTGGAGGCGTACATACCCATAAGGTATTCATAAGCGTCTCCGAACGCGTCTATTGTATTATCCTTGTAATCCCCAAGTTTCATCTCTGCAATGGAATTCAGGAGCTTGACCATCTTTTCATTGCGTTTTGACACGGAACTGCCAAGTTTGTTGCTGTTTACGTCTATGTCGTCAAAGAGTCCCTTGAAATCGTCCTCGCTGTCTGTCCCCTGCGCTGAAGCTTCTATGTTGCTGAAGATGCGCTCCAGGGTCTCATTGAGGTTCTCGTCGTCCTTCGCCTTGGTGCGGACATTTTCGAAAAGCTCGCTGGGCAGTATGAAGAAGCCTTTTGTCTTGACCAAATCTTCCCGGGCCTGTTCTGCTTCAATGTCCGAGATCTTTGCATAGTCGAAATCCTTGTTGCCCGTTTCCCATTCTCCCCTATTTATGTAGACGGTCATGTTTTCTGAAATGTAGCGATAAAAGAGCATCCCCAGAACATATTGTTTAAAGTCCCATCCGTCTACGCTTCCCCTGAGGTCGTTGGCAATGTTCCATATAGTCCGGTGAAGCTCGGCACGTTCCTGTTCTTTTCTGTTGTCAGCCATTTTCTGCTTCCTCTCGTGTTCTATTCTATTAATATGATATTTTTGTCAATATATGCAATGGCTGCAGAACTGTTTCGGACAGATTCTGCAGATTTTTATTTTAAGTTTTATCGATTGGCAGTTTGTAACGTATAGTTAAATGGCAAGTAACAGCATCACAAAAAACTGTCTTCATAGATTATACCTAATCGTATCATAAATCTATTAAAATATTAACAATGTTTAATAATGATGATCTTTTATATTCAGCTCTCCTGCATGCTTGATTTTTATGCTTGTTTCGAAGTTATTTGCAGCGTGAAAGTTCAACACTATTGGTTTTTATGTTAGTTTCATGTACAATCCTAGCATTAAAATCAAATTGGAGGCGATCGATTTGCCTATCCCGGAAAAACTGAAAACGCTCCTGATGCAAAAGGAAGGAACTGTCACAACTGCTGAAGCAAATGAAGCAGGAGTATCAAACGAACGTCTCCGCCTGTTGGTAAAGTCAGGAGAACTGGAGCGTGCTGCATTCGGTGTATATATCCTCCCAGACGAGTTGGCCGATAAGATGTTCATTGCCCAGTTGAGACGCCCGAAAATCATTTACTCACATGAGACAGCCTTATTTCTGCATGACCTTACGGACAGAGATCCCCTTTCCTATACAGTTACAGTGCCTGCAGGATACAACATTGCCCAGCTTCGGAAAGAAAGATTTACGGTGTATTCCATCAAGAGGGAGCTGCATGATCTTGGAGTTACAAAATTAACAACTATGTTCGGGTATATTGTTATTGTCTACGGACTGGAGAGAACGATCTGCGACTGTCTCCGAAGCAGGAACCGGATGGACATCTCTGTTGTCACCGATGCGGTCAAACGTTACGTTCTAAGGAAGGATAAGAACCTGTACACACTTATGAAAATGGCGGAAACATTTGGAGTGTCCAAGCTGGTCAGAAGTTACATGGAGTTACTCCTGTAATTACCCACCCCATTTGTGAGGTAAGTTTTATGAATGTACAGTTAGAAAGACAGTTCAATCGCACTAGTATATCGATTAAAGATCTAGACCAGGCTATTAAGTACTTAATACGCCTTAATGAGATCCCCGTAAATTCAAGCGATTTTGAGGTTCGCTCTGCCCTTCTTATTGCTGCAATAATCTCTTACTCAAGGCCGTTCTCTGGTAACTCAGAAGATGAGTTCGCAACAGGCACCCCAAAATTTGGGAAAAATGAGCAAAGAGAAATAAAAGATATGATTGGAGAAGAAGCTATTGCTTTTCATAAAATGATCATAGATTTAAGGAATAAAGCAATTGCCCATTCTGAATACAAGAAGAACCCTACGCGGAGACTGAAAGAATATCCTATGGAGAATGGTTTTCTTACCATCAGTCGTCATTTTGATATTCTTTCAGTTGATTTAGACACGTCATATTTTCTGAAACTAGCAGAAGCAGTTAAAAAAGTATTAGTGAATAAACTTTATACGCTAAACAAGAGTGGTCGTTAGAACCACAATCTTCGTCGTCTCCGAATGCTTAAATCGGAGATCCAGTGTCTCTAAATCCTTGCTATTACTGAATGTTTAAAACCTAAACCACAAGCCACTGGGTCCCCGTTAAGAGGCGTCCGGGGACGACGGGGATTTTGAACCCCCGCGGCCTTTGGGGTCTATTTGAGTTGTTGGTGGAGACGCGGAGATTCGAAATCCGGTCCAACAGGAACCGGTCTGGAAGCTCTCAGAGGTGACGTAGATCAAGGCTTTAAGATTGGATTCTCCGCGATGCGAGGCGAGCAAATTCCCCAGCGTCCGAAGGACGCTAATTCCCTGGCGGATGCAGTCTCCGCATGCTTTTACAACCGCTCAGCTCTCGCTCAGCAACTGCTCAGCCATTGCTCAGCAAAAAAAGACGGGCTTTTGCCCGTCTTTTTATTACCAATATGGTGGGCGATAGAAGAATTGAACTTCTGACCTCTTCCGTGTCAAGGAAGCGTTCTACCTCTGAACTAATCGCCCAACGAGATGAGATTTTACTAGCTAATGTACGTCCTGTCAATAGTTTGTCAGGTTTTGGAGCGCTTCCCTCTCAGCTTTGAAAATCACGACCTCTTCCGTGCGAGGGAAGTGCTCCTTATTTGTTATTTCTCCAGGATTACCTTGAATGCGCCATCCGTCTCTTCAAAGGATCCCTGCCATCCGGCATTTCTTCCGAACCTCAGAACATTTTCCCTTGAGGTAACTGTGTCTACGAGTACCTCTACCCTTCCGCCGCTTATTTTATCAAGAACTTTCTTGGTCTCTACTATCGGCTGCGGGCATGAAAGGCCGCGTGCGTCAACTGTTTTGGTTTCCATTTATAAAGACCTCCTACTCTACCCTGTTCATAAACAATGAACCGACGGCGAAACAGAAGACCAGTCCGGCTATTGTCGCCGGTATGCCGTAGGCCCCTACTCCGGTGCCCGAGCTGGCCAGGCTGAAGTTATGTGCAAAAGCTGCCCCTACGAGCATCCCCATAATAAAGACCCCTGCATCGGAGTCACCCTCGCCTGACATTATGAACATGCGTCCGGGACAACCGCCTGCCAATGTGAAGGCGAGTCCGGAAAGCACCATGCCAAGGAAATTCCACAGATGCATCGTGTGTGCTATGGGCTGTCCTTCAAATCCTGGTTTGAACTGCCCTAAAACAAAATTTGTAAGGAAAGCCGCAATTATGAAGCACACGATACCTTTAAAAAGGTGGGTATCCCTGAGCATTATAAGATCGCGTATGGCTCCTACAGTGCAGAAGCGGCTTCTCTGCGCAAGCCACCCCACCAGGAGTCCTGCGCCAAGTGAGATAAGTATCGGAGCATGCATTGAGCCCGGACCCTTTTCTGAAAAGAATATCGGTCCGGTCCCTTCAGCACCGAACAGTGGCCTGAGAAGAAGCAGTGCAAGAAGGCCAATTGCCAGCAGCGGCATAAATAATCCTGCTGCTTTCGGGTTGGGACGAGATGCACCAAGACTGAATCCTCTGTAAAGGAACATTATTCCGATCGCGATCCCGGCGATCAGTCCGGCTATTCCCGCAAATGCATTGAAGTCCCCTCCGGCAAGCCTCAGATATGCCCGCCAGGGACAGCCAAGGAATACCAGTGCACCAACCATGGCAAAGAAGCCCAGTCCGAAGCGTATCATCGGGGAAGAACCGCCCCTTGGTTTGTATTCACGGTATATGAGTGCAGAAATTAAAGATCCCAGTAAAAACCCGGCAAGTTCGGGACGCAGATACTGGACGATCCCTGCCCTGTGGAGTCCAAGTGCTCCGGCGACATCACGGGTGAAACAGGCAACACAGACGCCCATGTTTCCCGGGTTTCCGAATTTTACAAGCAAGGCTGCAATAACACCAATAATGGCTCCTGCCAGCGCAGGGCCGTTTTTAGACATCAGCACACGATTCATGGTTGACCTCCTTAGATTTTGAACGTCAGGGGCATTGCTGTAACTTTGGATATTTCCGGTGTCAGTTCAAACAGGGAGATGTCGGAGGATATCAGTGAAAGGGGTTGAAAAGATATTCCTCAACTGTCACTCTATTGGAAAAAGACATCGAAAGGCGGAAGGTCCAGTACATGGACCCGAAACTTATAAATCACGCCATTGCGTTGCCTCCTTCCTATGGTTAGAAGAATATGTTCAAGATCAAGCACGCCAAACATTATATATCAAATCAACCAAATAAGTCATATCAAGAATAAATTTTATTTAGAAAAAAAAAGAGGCAGATCCCCGTTAAGTTTTGTTCACTGCCTCTGAATTGATATATTATCCGCAGATGTCGATCCGGCCGATCATTCGTCTGCCCAGTAGTTCGGAGCCTCTTTCGTGATCACTATGTCATGCGGATGGCTCTCTTTCATCGAGGCTGCAGTAACCTGTACAAATCTGGACTCCCTGTGAAGTTCTTCTATGTTGGGGGCTCCTACATACCCCATGCCGGAACGTACGCCTCCCACCATCTGGTAGACTACGCCGGAAAGAGAGCCTTTATGTGCGACCATTCCTTCTATACCCTCGGGAACGAGCTTGTCCTCGGCAGATCCTTCCTGGAAGTACCTGTCCTTGCTGCAGCCGCCCTTCATTGCTCCAAGAGAACCCATGCCCCTGTAGCTCTTGAATGACCTGCCCCTGTATATTACAGCCTCTCCGGGGCTTTCCTCGGTGCCTGCAAAAAGGGAACCGATCATTACCACATCGGCGCCTGCAGCAAGAGCCTTGACTATGTCTCCGGAGTACCTGATCCCGCCGTCTGCGATAGCAGTCTTGCCCCTTTTGTGGACTGCTTCAGCCACGTTCATGACAGCCGCGACCTGAGGAACGCCGATCCCTGCCACTATGCGGGTCGTGCATATAGAACCCGGGCCTATCCCTATCTTCACCGCGTCTGCGCCGGCATCGATCAATGCTTCTGCCGCCTCTGCCGTGGCTATGTTGCCTGCAATAAGCGGGAGGTCGGGATAAAGTTTTCTCAGCCTGGCGACTGTGTCGATGACCATTCTGGAATGACCATGCGCGGTGTCGACTACGATCGTGTCGACGCCGGCCTTTACAAGCGCATCAGCCCTGTCGAAAGCGTCTGTCCCTACGCCTATGGCAGCTCCTACCCTGAGGCGTCCCCTCTGGTCCTTTGTAGCGTTAGGAAACGCCTTTGCCTTCAGGATGTCCTTGATAGTGATGAGTCCCTTAAGCTTGCCGTCCTTGTCGACAATGGGCAGTTTTTCAACTTTTGTGCCCATAAGGATCGTCTTCGCATCTTCAAGAGTGGTCCCTATGGGTGCCGTAATAAGATTTTCTTTCGTCATAACGTTCGATATCGGCTGATCCAGGTTCGTTACAAATCTCAGGTCTCTGTTCGTAATGATCCCAACGAGCCTGACATCCTTATCTACGACCGGCACGCCTGAGATATGATAGTGTTCCATGAGCGCCACCGCGTCCCTCACGAGGTCTTCCGGATGACGGAAGAAAGGGTCAACGATGACTCCCGACTCAGACCTTTTGACCTTGTCGACTTCCACCGCCTGATTTTCAACAGGAAGGTTCCTGTGAAGGATCCCGATCCCGCCTTCACGGGCAAGCGCTATCGCAAGCCTGCCTTCAGTAACAGTATCCATCGCGGCGCTGCAGATCGGTATATTGAGGGATATCTGTGGCGTCAGTTTTGTCGACACATCCACCTGGGCAGGTACGACCTCGCTGTACCCCGGGACAAGCAGTACGTCGTCAAACGTGAAGCCCTGATAATCAACAAACTTTTCTTTGGCTCTCTTTTTTGTCATCTCTATTGCCTCCGTATTCTGATATATGTTTGGGGCTTCCGCAGCTCTTTTGTATTGAGCTGTCACCCTTGATCCCACTGGTATCTTGAAAGTGAAGCGACAGCGTGACAGACCATGCACTCGTTTCGGCCCACCGATCCGCAGCCCTCTCCTGACTTGACCTTCATGTTGAAATTCACTTCGCAGGTTTTTTCAGATATGTAAGAAGCGACGCTTTTGATAAAATCAGGGACCATGTGCCCGATCCTTGGCGACTGGGCTTCCAGTGTAACGTCGACCCAGTCGATCCTCCATCCCTCGGAACGGACTTTATTCACCACGGTCTTGAGCAGCTCTCCGCTGTCCGCATCCTTCCATTTTGCCTCCGAGGCCGGAAAGAGCGTTCCGATGTCGGGAAGTCCGGCTGCTCCAAGCAGGGCGTCCATTACTGTGTGCATCACTATATCTGCATCCGAATGGCCCAGAAGGCCAAGTTCAGCATCTTTTATCTCTACCCCGGCAATGATCAGTTTTCTGCCATTGACGAGCCTATGTATGTCATAACCGTGCCCTGTCCTTTGGACCTTTGAAGCTCCGGTCATTGATAAGGCAGTCTCCCAGTCAAACTGTGTCGTGATCTTAAAATTTGACTCCAAGCCATCTGTGCGGGATATATTTCTTCCTGAGGCTATCCACGCCGCTGCCTCATCTGTACCGTCAAAGCCGTATGAGGTTATCGACTCGATCAGAGGTGTTTTTTCAAAAGCCTGCGGTGTCTGTGTCCTCAGGTACTCATTTCTGTCGGCACAAATCATCTTTCCCGAGGCTACCCTCTTCAGGGAATCGGAGCAGGCAAGAAGAGGTACAGAAGCTCCGTGGACCAAGGCGTTCTTCATAAGTTTTTTGCAGAGTTCTGCCGTAATAAAAGGGCGGGCCGCATCGTGCACCAGCACGTGAGACCCGCATGAAATCCTTAATCCGTTCATAACTGACTCTGACCTTGTGGCGCCTCCCGCTGTGAGGCGCGTAGGGACCCTGAGGCAGGACTCCGCCTCCGCTTCGGCAATACGGTCCTCCGGCACGACAAGGAGCAGTTCTTCGACAGCTCCTTCTTCCCAAAGTTTTTCAGCGACCATCGCGGACCATTTCCAGACCGGAAGGCCTGCGAGAAAGCGGAACTGTTTCGGAGTCCCTCCGAGACGGGAGCCCGTTCCGCCAGCCACTATGATGAAGGACCAGGTTTCCTTGTTCATACTAGGGACGTATTCTTCCGAAGACCATTCTTCCGGCCGAAGTCTGCAGCATAGAGGTCACAGTTACCTTTACCCTCTCGCCGATCCTTTTGTAGCCGTCTTCTACGACGAGCATAGTTCCGTCATCCAGATATCCGACTCCCTGATGGGCCTCTTTGCCGATGCGGATTATGTCGATCTCCACGTTTTCGCCGGGAAGCAGCATCGGTTTAAGCGAATTTGCCAGGTCGTTTACATTGAGCACAGACACGCCTTCTATCTGTGCTATCTGATTCAGGTTGTAGTCAGTCGTGATAACCTTCCCGTTAAGCTGACGGGCAAGAACGACAAGGGCTTCGTCGACCTTTTCCCTTTCAAGGTCCTTCAGTGTCGTCTCCGGGATCTCTATGTTCAGTGTCCTGATTTTTTGCAGCTCAGTGACCACTGCGAGCCCCCTTCTTCCTCTGGTCCTTCTGAGAGGATCGGTGGAATCGGCAACTCCCTGAAGTTCTGCCAGTATGAACCTGGGCAGTACTATAGTCCCCTCAAGGAAGCCGCTCTGTGCCACATCAAGGATCCTGCCGTCGATGATGGCGCTGGTGTCGAGTATCTTGGGGATCGAGTAATAGAACTCGGGAGCGACCTCAATGTCGGTTTCTTTTTCTTCCTCGCCGTTCCTGCTTTTCTTTTTACGCTTTGGAAGGCGCAGCTTTATATCTCCTATATTTGTTATTACGCCCCATATGTCATCTTTCCTCTTGGCGAAGAAGCGAAGTCCCAGATAGCCCAGAGCCACATTCAGCAGCACCGCTATATAGACCCCGATCCCTCCGGGGATCCTGGACATTGGCATTGCTATAAGATTTGCCAGCAAGAGGCCCAGGATGAGCCCGAGGAGGCTTACAGTAAGTTCGGGTACACTCGTATTCTGAAGTTTTGATTCAGTGAACTGAGCGAATTTACTTACGCTGAACCAGAATAGAGGTGCAAGAATAAAGCCGAAACATGCTGAAAGAATAATAATAAAAACAGTTGTTGCGATCGGATGCAGCAGTGTCACAGACGGCCACCAGTTCTGCTCAATGACTATCTTTGATATCTGATAGCCGGCTGCCGCACATATAAATACCATCACTGCCCTTACCAATCTTTTCATAACAGCTGAAAGACCGGATCCTGACGACATTTTGTTTTCTCCTTTCATTCGATTATATTTTTGCCGCATTCTTTCACTATTGTTCATAAGTTTATGTCTATTTTCCGGGCATCTCCTTTCTCGATTCCATTGCCATATGAAGCGTGACCCTGTCCGCGTAACCTATGCTTCCCCCTACCGGAAGGCCGTATGACAGCCTTGATATTCTGACCGGTATTCCCCTGAGCGCGTCCTGTATCGCAAATGCAGTGAGATCTCCTTCGATCCTGGGAGCGGTAGCAAGTATTATCTCTTCGATCTTAAGATCACAGATCCTCTGCTTAAGCCTTCCTATACTTTCCTCCGGTATATCCTGGTCATCGAGGGGCGATACCTGTCCTCCGAGCACATGGTAAAGTCCGTTAAATATTCCTGCCTGCTCGATCGATATACAATCCTCATCGCTTTCAACGATGCACATGACTTTCCGGTCTCTCATTTTGTCCCTGCAGACAGAGCAAGGTTCTATATCAGTGATGCCGCCGCATTCACCGCAGTGATGTGTCTCTTCCCTGACCTGGCTTATTGTTGATACAAACTCACTGACCCAGGCGGGGTCCTGCTTAAGGATGAAAAAAACCATACGCCGGGCGGTTTTTTCTCCCACGCCTGGAAGTCTGCTCCATAGTTTTATTAGCTTAAATACTGAACCGGGCAGAGAAGTGGCTGACATGCTGAAGTTACATCAAACCGGGAAATCCGCCCATTCCCCCGGTAATTGAATTCATTTTGCTGTTGGCCGTCTCTCTGCTCTGTCGGATCGCTTCTTTGATAGCCGAGATGATGAGGTCTTCAAGCATTTCCACATCCTGTGGGTCTACAACTTCAGGAGATATCGAGACCGACAGGACATCTCCGTGGCCGTTCACTCTGGCCTTGACCATTCCTCCGCCAGAAACTCCCTCAACAACAGTATTTGCAAGCTGTTCCTGCGCCAGTGCCATTTCCGCCTGCATCCGCTGAGCCTGCTTCAAGAGTTTATCCATCTTCATATAATGATCTTCCCTTCGATAAAGACGTTATAAAGTTTGATTAAACAGAAAGTATACAACGATATTATTATTAGCGCCATATGCAAAATACGTATAGTTGTTATGAAATATTGATTATTTGTTTGGTCTCCGAAAGCTTTCAGATGACCTCAGACTCTTCTTCGGAGCTGTTTGGGTTAAATGTGTCAAGGTGAAGGGCCGTTAATAGTACATAGAAGGCAAATTCGGGCAATTTGAGTATCCTGCGCCAGCGCCATGGTTCCTGAATAGTACGGTAAAGCCATTCAAGACAGAGCTTTTGCCAAATCCTTGGAGCCCTTGTCAGCTTTCCTGATATCACATCCATTGTACCGCCTATTCCCATACCGACCGTCGCTCCCGTTTTAACAAGATTTTCCTCAAGCCAGTATTCCTGTTTCGGCACACCCAGTCCTACGAACAGGACCTTGGCACCCGATCTGCTGATGTCTATGCAGATCGCATCATTCTCTTCATCCTTGAAAAACCCGTTCCTTGTCCCGGCGATATTGAGTCCCGGGTATTTTTCGGAAAGTTTGACTGCCGCTGCCTCGGCAACACCCGGAGCTCCGCCCAGGAACCAGATCCCCCATCCCTCGTATGATGCCCTTTTGCAGATGTGTTCAGTAAACTCTACACCCGGTATCCTTTCCTGGATAGGAGTATGCAGCAGCTTGAGGGCGGCAATAAGGCCCGCCCCGTCAGGAAGCACCAATGCGGCATTCCTGATTATCCTTCTGTATCTTGAGTCTGTTCTGCTCCTCAGGGCCGCGAGCGCATCAGGAGTTACAATAATGCAGTGGTCCGTTCCTTTGTTTATCCAGTGCTGTACCTGGGTAATTGCATAGTTGAGTGATATATTGTCGACCCTGATGCCCCAGAGACCGGGTTTTCTGGCCTGACTCCTATCCGACTTCGAAGCATATCTGAAAAAGATCCAGGTGACAGTCGACAGAGCCACTGCAGCGGTAAGAAGGACGAAGAAACTGGCTGTTCCGATCTGAATGAAGGCGGCTATGCATCCAATGAACGCGCATATCATTACGACCGTATGGACCGAAGTAGCATGGTCCATGCCCCTGCTAAGGAGTTTACGGTAGAGGATAAGGTTGCCTGTGGGTTTTGGCGAAAATGCTGCGCTCACTACGCTTATCGACGTTTCAATAAGCGGGAGCATGAAGAGCCCGAGCGGAAGAACTGCAAGCGTGTAGAATGCGACGCCTTTGCTCACACCGAATATCGAAAGACCTGCGAACAGGGTCCCCCAAAGTGCGGTGAGCGGTTCTGTAAGCCTCCTGTACGCATGTATATGTCTGCTCCAGAAGACCAGTATGAGGACCATTCCGATGATACAGAGCTGTACTGCCTCTCTGAGGTTCTGCGAGGACAGCATTATGACAGTGGAGACAAGCGTCCAGCTTACTGTGAGCAGAAGGCCGCACATGCCGGGGATCTCATCTATCTCCTGGAAGAATATCGGAAAGACCCCGATCCAAAGCGTGCTGATAGCTATCGAAGCGAAGTAAGAGAGGTAGTAGTACTCGCCCTGGGAAAATTCAATGAAGGCTATCCTTGGCCCGAAGAGCGAAAATCCGAGGCCGACTATGAAATAGAGGAAGCGGAGATTTTTTCCCTTTGTGACTTTCTGGCAGAATCCAATACATGCCGCAGCGACACCCGCCGCGATCGTTATCCTGAGAGGCCTGTCAGGCGCCCATATCCCGCAAAGAGCCCATGCGGCGACCAGGGTAATATCCTTGAGGTAATAATACTGGTCGCTCTCAAGGTATTTTTTGAAGAATCTCTGTATGAATATGCATATGACTGCTACAAACAGCACGAGCAGGACTGTCAGTGTGTAATTGCTGTCAAACATCAATGACCCTTCCTTTGTCTGCATCAGAAGGGATCAACTCCCTCCCTGATTATCCTACCATGTTTGCGCGTATAACAAAAGAGAACGTAAACAACAAAAGTCAGGGGGGCTGTGCCACTCCCCTGACCCGTCGCAATTACCCCTCAGCGCTTTTTATTTTACGGTTTCAAGGCCTCCCGCGTAAGGACGCAGGACTTCGGGAACGGTAATGCTCCCGTCTTCATTCTGGAAGTTTTCCATCAGTGCGATCAGGCACCTTCCAATGGCTATGCCGGATCCGTTGAGGGTGTGGACATAGCGGGGTTTGCCGCCGTTCGCCGGGCGATATTTTGTGCCCATCCTCCTCGCCTGGAAATCTTCACAGTTGCTGCAGGAGCTGATCTCACGGTAACAGTCCTGGCTCGGGAGCCATACTTCGATATCATATGTTTTCGCCGCACCGAAGCCCATGTCACCCGTACATAAGCATATTACCCTGTATGGTATGCCCAGCAGCTGAAGCACTTTTTCCGCGCAGTTTGTCATGTGTTCCAGCTCTTCGTAGCTTCTTTCGGGGGTGCTGAGCTTGACCATTTCGACCTTGTCAAACTGGTGCTGCCTGAGCATGCCTCTCATGTCGCGGCCGTAACTGCCCGCCTCACGTCTGAAGCATGGGGTGAAGGCGCAGTAGTATTTCGGCAGGTCCGTCTCGCTCAATATTTCGCCGGCATGCAGGTTAGTCAGGGGCACTTCGGCAGTGGGTATCAGCCAGAGGTCATCGTTCGCACACTTGTAGAGGTCCTCTGCAAATTTGGGAAGCTGGCCTGTCCCGCTCATCGTTGCTGTGTTGACAAGTATAGGAGGGGCGATCTCGGTAAATCCATGCGCTGTCGTATGAAGGTCAAGCATGAAATTCATCAGAGCCCTTTCGAGCCTGGCCCCTGCTCCCTTGAGAACTGTAAAGCGGCTCTCCGCAAGCTGGACCCCTTTTTCGAAATCCATTATGCCAAGGGGTTCCCCGAGATCCCAGTGCGCTTTGGGTGCAAATGTGAACTCCGTTGGTTTGCCGTGTTTTCTTATCTCAACATTGTCGTTTTCGTCAGTTCCAATGGGAACCGAACTGTGCGGCCTGTTGGGAAGTCTCATAGCAAGGTCGTCGAGCTCGGCCTGGATCCCGGCCGTTTTCTCATCGAGCTCCCTTACCTTTTCACCGATAAGGCGCATCTCTTCCATAAGCACGTCGGCATTTTCACCGGCCTTCTTTTTCATTCCGACCTCTTTGGCTCCGGCGTTGCGTCTCTCCTTCAAAGCTTCCGCCTCAAGCAAGGCGTCGCGGCGCAGGGAATCCAGCTCAACAAATTTATCCAGCGGGAATGTGTAATTCCTGTTGGCGAGCATGGCGGCTACTTCGTCCGTATGCTCCCTCACCCATTTCATATCAAGCATCAGGCTTCAGCTCCCCTGTCCTTGCGGACCTCCTTAAGCAGGTTGGCTGTCTCGAGCGCGGCAAGGGCCGCATCAGCTCCCTTGTTTCCGGCTTTGCTTCCTGAGCGGGCAAGAGCCTGCTCAAGGTTGTCACAGGTTATTATGCCGAATGCAACGGGAATGCGGTGATCGAGTCCGACGTGAGCAAGTCCCTTTGCAGCCTCCCCCGCAACATACTCATGGTGGGTGGTGTCGCCGCGGATAACGGCTCCCAATGTAATTATCGCGTCATATTTCCCGCTCATCGCTATCTCTTTTGCAACGACAGGCTGTTCCCATGCTCCGGGTGTCCAGTAAACATCGATGTCCTGATGACGAACATCATGCCTTGTCAGGGCATCCTTGGCCCCCTCAATAAGCTTTGTTGTGATAAGTTCGTTGAACCTTGATGCTATTATCGCGAAGCGCAGGCCGCTTCCTATCATGTTTCCCTGGACTATTTTCATTTCAGCTCTCCCCTTTATGATCCTTTATTTTGCTTCTTCTTTTTCCATATCCAGACACATTGAGTTGCTCAGTACATGTCCCATCTTGCAGACCTTAGTGCTGAGATATTTTTCATTGTACGGGTTTGGGTCGACTTCGATAGGGACCCTTTCCGTGATCTCAAGTCCGTATCCCTTCAGTCCGGTAATTTTGACTGGGTTGTTGGTCATAAGTTTTATCTTTCGGAGACCCAGATCCGCAAGGATCTGCGCCCCAACTCCGTAATCTCTGGCATCCGGAGCATATCCCAGTGCAACATTTGCCTCTACGGTGTCCATTCCCTTTTCCTGAAGCTCATAGGCTTTGAGCTTGGCAAGAAGTCCTATGCCGCGTCCTTCCTGCCGCATGTAAAGAAGGACTCCCCTTCCCGCTTTTTCTATCATCATCATGGCCTTGTGCAGCTGGGGACCACAGTCGCATCTCAGTGAACCGAGCAGGTCTCCGGTGAAACACTCGGAATGTACTCTTACGAGGACATCATCCACCCCCTGGATCTCCCCCTTTACCAGGGCAAGGTGCAGTTCATTAGGGTTTTCACCATAAGGACTTGTGTAGGCGTGGCAGATGAAGTCTCCCCATGCGGTCGGCATGTGTACGGTCGCTTCACGCCTCACCAGTTTTTCCCTCATCACGCGGTGCCTTATCAGATTTTCGACAGATATTATCTTCATTCCGTGCTTAGCCGCGAATTCAATTAGCTGAGGGAGCCTTGCCATGCTTCCGTCTTCATTCATTATTTCGCAGATGACTCCGCCTTCGTTGAATCCGGCCATGCGGGAAAGATCCACGGCAGCTTCGGTGTGGCCGGCCCTCTTCAGGACCCCGCCATGACGCGCGACCAGCGGAAAAATGTGTCCGGGCCGGCGAAAGTCATCTGCCCTGGAGAGAGGGTTTGCCAGAGCTTTCGCGGTTATTGCCCTCTCTGCGGCTGAAATGCCTGTGGTAGTTTCTTTGAGATGGTCGACGGAAACTGTGAAGGCGGTTCCGTGCGCATCAGTATTGTGCTCCACCATGGGGTTGAGCTGCAGCCTTTTTGCCTGCTCGGCCCCGATCGGTACACAGACAAGCCCCCTGGCGTTTTTTATCATGAAATTGATGTCCTCTGTCCGGCAGCAGTCTGCCGCCATAACCAGGTCACCCTCGTTTTCCCTGTTTTCGTCGTCAACGACGATGATCATTTTCCCCTGCTTGATGTCATTCAGTGCTTCTTCGATCGTGTTGAACATTACTCAATGATCCCCCTAGGCCCAGCCATATTTTACAAGTTTATCCCATGTGAGAGAATTTTTCATCTCTTCGCCGCCTTGTGCGCCGGAAAAACGTGTATTAAGAAATTTTGTGATATATTTTCCGATCATATCAGTCTCTATATTTACCGCATCACCCTCTTTAAGTTCAGAGAGAGTAGTATCCGATATTGTAGTCGGGATGATACCGACGGAAAAGGTCTCCGCATCAACGTCGATAACGGTGAGGCTTATGCCGTCCACCGCCACAGACCCCTTTGGGACGATCCCGGAAAGTATCTCCGGATCGGCCCTGAAAAAGTATTTCCTGGTCTTTGGGCCGATCTCTATCTTCCGGACGTCGGCAAGTCCGTCTATGTGTCCCGACACGATATGTCCGTCAAGTCTTGAATCAAGCATCATCGCCCTCTCAAGGTTCACCCGCGAACCGCTCTTGAGGGTGCCCAGCTTTGTCCTTCTCCTCGTCTCCTCCATTATCTCAACGCTGAACGACCTGCTGTCGAAGCGTATGACCGTGCTGCATGCTCCCGATATGGATACGGAGTCGCCGATCCTGAGCTCGCCGGCAATTTTCGGTGCCTCAATGTCGATCTGCCAGACATCGCCTTTTGGATGTATGGCGGAAACAGTGCCGACTGTCTCTATAAGTCCGGTGAACATGAAAGCACCCCCCTTATCCAGATGTCTTCCCCGCATGGAGATATCTGCATATCCTTTATTGTGATCGCATCTTCCAGCGAATCCAATTTAAGATGCTCCGTAAAGCGGATCCCGCTTCCGAGCAGTTTGGGCGCCATGAAGAGAGATATTTCGTCCGCAAGACCGCGCCGGAGCAGCGAAGCGGTAAGTTTTGCCCCGCATTCGACCATCAGATAGTTTACACCTATTTCACACAATTTAGCCATAACATAATCCGGCTCCCGCTCTTCCGGGGCATCAATAATAAAAACCTCTGCTCCGAGCGCCCTGATACTTTCAATTTTTTTAGTGGGAGCGTCTTTTCCCGTAAAGAATATCAGCCCTTTTTCACTGAAAAGAGATGCGTTGAGCGGAGTCCTGAGCCTTCTGTCAAGTATTGCCCTTAATGGTGTCCTGCCTTCGGCCTCTCTTACAGTAAAGGCCGGATCGTCACCGAGGACTGTTCCGATCCCGGACAGAAGAGCGTCGCTCTCAGCCCTCATCATGTGGACCTTTCTCCTGGAAGCTTCACCTGTGATCCACTTGCTTGATCCGTCCTTAAGGGCAATGTTCCCGTCAAGTGAGCAGGCAGTCTTGAGTGTTATCCAGGGACGTCCCATTTTCATCCTTCTAATGAATCCCCTGTTTATCCATTTGGATTCCTTTTCGAGGATGCCGCTTGTAACCTCTATCCCCGTATCCCTTAGCATCCTTTCACCCATGCAGTCTACTTTTGGGTTAGGGTCCGTCATACCAACAACTACCCTGGATACCCCCCTCTCAATGAGCATGTGAGCGCACGGGGGCGTTCTGCCCTGATGGCAGCAGGGTTCCAGGTTCACATATACAGTAGCTCCCCTGACATCGCCGCCGGCATTCCTTACAGCTTCGACCTCGGCATGAGGCTCCCCGCAGCACCTGTGCCATCCGGAACCGATTATCGCGGAATCGCGTACGATCACACAGCCGACGCGCGGGTTTGGGCTTACGGAGGCAGTCCCGTTGAGTGCGAGGGAGAGGGCGGTCCTCATATAATGTTCGTCCAGTGTCCTTTGGTTCCGGGTCGTCATTTTTGACCGCTCCCTTCATCAGCCTGTCTGAGATATTCCTGTATCCTGCGGGCAAGCGTTTTTCCTATGCCCGGCGCGGAGGCAAGGTTTTCTTCCGCAGTATCCATTATAGCCCTGGTACTTCCAAATTTTGTGATCAGCTGAGCAGCTTTTGTCCGTCCGACACCGGGGACTTCTTCCAGTTTGCTCCTTCTGAAATTCCTGCTTCTGGCAGCCCTGTGGGAAGTTATAGCGTACCTGTGGGATTCGTCCCTGACATACTGCAGAAGTTTGAGTGCGGGATCGGTACGATCCAGGCGCAAAGGCTCTTTTCGATCCGGGATGTAAATCTCCTCTTCTTCTTTCGCCAGCGATATTATTGGTATGTCGGTGAGCTCGAGCTCCTTCATTGCCTCCATGGCAAACTCGAGCTGAACAGATCCTCCGTCAATAAGTATAAGCTGCGGCATCGGCTCCTGACCGTCGATGCATCTCCTGTATCTCCTGAGAAGAGTCTCCTTTATTGACCTGAAGTCGTCTATGCCCACGACGGTCCTGATGTTGAAGCGCCTGTAAAGGGAGGTGTTCGGATATCCCTGTTCGAAGACAACAACAACGCCGACGGTCTCCTTGCCGGAAGTGTGCGATATGTCGAACCCGTCTATACGCCATGGCAGCGTGGGCAGTTTTAAATGTTCCTGTAAACGGTTCAGAGTCTCCCAGTTGTTATCTCTGCCAGTCTCTATCTCGGGTATGCTGTTCCGCTGCCGGCTGACTCTCCATATTGCGCGGATCGTGTCCCTGAGGACCGCAGCCTCTTCGAACTCAAGTTCCTGTACGGCTTTGTCCATCCTTTTGCGGAGTTTTTCGACAAGTTCAAGGCCCCTTCCCTGCAGCATCATTATAACGTCCGCAGTCCTCTCCCTGTACTCCTTTTCTGAACAGAGGCCTGCGCACGGTGCAAGGCAGTGCCCCAGCGCATGTCTCATGCATGGACGGATCTTCTTATTGGACTCCTTTATCTCCCCCTTGCAGTAGCGAAGGGGCAGATATCTCTCAATAAGGCGGAGCAGTTCCCTGACTTCTGATACCCTTACGAAGGGGCCGATGTAGACGGCATCGTCTTCTTGTCTGTGTCTGGTAACCACTATCCTCGGAAATTTTTCCGATGTGACCTTTATGTATGCGTAGCGTTCGTTCATTTTTAGGTCTATGTTGAAAAAGGGCTGATAGAGTTTGATCAGCCTGTTTTCCAGGATAAGCGCCTCTATCTCTGTCTCCGTCCTGATCGTGGATATGTCCGATATGCTTTCCACCAGCTTCCTCAATCTGGGCGATGCGAAGCCTGAGTGGCGGAAATAGGATGAGACCCGCTTTCTGAGCGATTTGGCCTTGCCGACATAGATGATCTTTCCGTCGGGGTCACGCATCATGTAGACCCCTGGTTTGTCGGGGAATGATTTGATATGGTGCAGCAGGTCTTCTCTCTTCAAAAAATATGGTCCTTTCCGTGATTGCTGATGTCGGGTTCATGGTATAGGATATCATAGTATGGATAAAGTAGCATTCAGGAGGTGCCATTATGGCTCTGGCAGTTTATAACGACCTTACGAGGAAGAAGGAACCATTTGAACCGATAGAAAAAGGAAAGGTACGGTTTTACGTCTGCGGCCCGACCGTATACGATTTTTTCCACATCGGCAACGCGAGACCCTTCGTGCTTTTTGACGTATTCAGAAGATATCTTGAGAGTACGGGCTACAAGGTCATCTTCGTACAGAATTTTACCGACATTGACGACAAGATGATAAGGCGTGCCAACGAAATGGGCATCAGTGTCCCCGAACTGGCGGAAAAATTCATAGGCGAGTATTTTGAGGATGCCGATTCGCTTGGGATCAAAAGAGCCACAGTAAACCCGAGGGCTACGCACGAGATCGATGAGATCATCAGGATAGTCGGTACTCTTATCGAAAAGGGACACGCTTATGAAAAAGACGGGGATGTCTACTTCTCTGTCGTCAGCTTCCCCGAATACGGCAAGCTCTCTAAACAGGGTATCGAGGAACTGAAAAGCGGAGCAAGGATAGAAGTTGACGAGAGGAAAAATGATCCGCTCGATTTCGCCCTATGGAAGGCCAGCAAACCCGGGGAGCCCTTCTGGGAAAGCCCCTGGGGCAAGGGACGCCCCGGCTGGCATATAGAGTGCAGTGCGATGTCGACAAAGTATCTCGGCGACTCGATAGACATCCACGGCGGCGGAAGCGACCTGATATTCCCCCACCACGAGAACGAGATAGCCCAGTCTGAGTGCGCCTCAGGCTGTCAGTTCGTCAAATACTGGCTTCATAACGCATACATTATGATCGACAAGGAAAAGATGTCCAAATCTCTCGGCAACTTCATGACTGTCCGCGACATCAGGAAAAGGTTCAACCCTCTTGTGCTCCGCTTCTTCCTGCTGAGCGCACACTACCGTTCGCCCATCAACTTCTCTAAAGAAGGGCTTGACCAGGCACAGAGCGCACTTGAAAGGATCAACAACTGCTATGCAGACCTGAAATTCGCAGCTGCGAACCGGAGACCGTGTCAAAAAGACAACGCCCTGTCCGCGGCAGTCGAAAAGGCTTCCCTTGGATACACCGAGGCTATGGAGGACGACTTCAACACAGCGGGAGCGCTCGGCTGCGTTTTCGATGTCGTAAGGGCCGTAAATGTCCATCTGACCGAAAACGAAGGTTTCTGCGAAGAGGGCATAAAGGCTGCCAGGGACTTCCTTGAAAAAGTCAACTGCGTATTCGGCTTCTTCAGCGAAGACCACTGTGACGATCCGGACGAGGATATCGACGCGCTTCTGGAAGAGAGGGCGGAGGCAAGGAAGTACAAAAACTTCAGGCGCTCTGACGAGATCAGGGATATGCTTGCAGAAAAGGGAATAATCATTGAGGACACTCCCCAGGGAGCACGCTGGAAAAGGCAGATATAACCATCTAAATATAAAAGATCCCCCGGACCCGAAAAACAGGGTCCGGGGGATCTTTTATTGCCTGTTCAGTATCTAACCTCCGCCGATCAGTGGGAAGATCCTGACGTCATCCCCGTCCTTGAGCGGGGTGTCGTCCTTTTGCAGATGGAGCATGTGGTGTCCGTTGACAAGGATGTTGACCCGCTTTGAGATCTTATCCCCGTCCATGCAGAAATCCCGGAAAGCCTTTCCGTATTTTGCGCACAGATCCTCCATAAGAAGTGCAAGAGTTGGCCTGCAGGGCATCATTACCTCTTTTGCCCCCACCATGGTCCTTATATCAGCGAAAAAACCGACCTTGATCACTCTCATCCCCCCTGAAAGATTTGCTTCTATGTGACTGATACGATCTTACGTGTCAGGATGAAGCTCAGATGGTCATGAACTCCCTTAATCCAAGTGCCTCAAGTTTCTCCGGAGTAGGAACTCCGTTTTCATCCCATCCCCTTGCCTCGTAATAGTACGGCAGCATTTCAGGCACCCTGCTCACATTCCCCTTCATGGGGCCGGAGGATATCGGGTCATTGTACATCCTCTCCGGAAGAGCATCGTCAGCTTTTGTGAATCCGACGCTGAGGTTATAGAGCCTTTCGAGGTTGTATATCCTCTCTCCGGCAGCCGCAACGTCATCACCGGTGTATTCTACGCCGGAAGCGCCTGTTATCTCACTCGCTATCGCTGGTGCGCCGAGGGCGAATGTCGTGAAAAGACACATTCCCGCAGAGTCAACTGCCGCGGTAAGGTCCTGGAAACCTTTTACCCATGCCGGTTTCTCCGCTGTCGACTGCTGGTCGAGTTTCTCCGGTAAGCCGAGTATTTCAGGGGATATTGTATATCCGCGGACATGGCAGCCTCCCCTGTTCGAAGTGGCGTAATTGAGTCCTATGCCCTGTATTCCGCGCGGGTCGTATGCGGGCATCTCCTGTTTCTTTGCTGTCATCGATACTTCGGGATGTCCATATTTTGTTCCCAGTCTGAAGGAACCCTCAGCCAGTTCGTTTCCAAAGCCTTTTCTGTATGCGGTTGCTTCTACCAGGTCAATAAGCGCGTCTGCGTTTCCAAACTTGAGATCATGGCCGGCCTCTTCCTTGTTTATGGCGCCCATTTCGTAAAGATCCATGGCCGCGGCGATCGTACTTCCCATTGTTATCGTATCAAGGCCAAGCTCGTTGCAGATGAAGTTGGCCTTGTTGACGGCGTCAATGTCATCGATGCCGCAGTCCGGGCCGAATGACCAGACTGATTCATACTCCGGACCCTCGCCCTCACCGGCGTATTTACCCTCGCTCCATGCCACCCTTCCGCATCCTATGGAGCAGAAGGCGCAGGCCTTGTTCTTGTACATTCTGGTCGCTGCAAGCGATTCGCCGCCTACCTTGTCGGCCGTCTCAAAGTGCGACTCCCGGAAATTCCTTGTGGGAAGCGAACCTACCGAGTTAAGGATATTTACGAGAATGTTCGTTCCGAATGCGGGAAGCCCTCCGCTGGTGACAGCGTTTTCCTTGAGCAGTTTCTTGCTTGCCCTTACAGCGGCGAGGAATTTATCCTTGTCTCCAATCTTAACACCTTTCGTTCCCCTGACTACGATCGCCTTAAGGTTTTTTGATCCCATGACGGCCCCTACTCCGCTGCGTCCTGCCGCCCTGTGGTCATCGTTCATTATGTTGGCGAAGAGGACCTTGTTCTCACCAGCCGGACCAATGCATGCAACTTTAGCGTCAGGGTCGTGTCTGGCAAGAAGCGCGCCGGTGGTATCAGGAACATTTTTGCCCCAAAGATCTGATGCATCGCAAAGTTCCGCCGTTCCGTTGTAGATGTTAAGATAGACGGGTCTTGGAGACTGCCCTTCAAAGATCACCATGTCATAACCTGCATATTTCAGTTCAGGACCCCAGTATCCGCCCGAGTTTGACCCGGCAAGCACCCCGTTCAGCGGTGCCCTGGTCACGACTTCATATCTGCCCGTGCTGGAACCCATAGTTCCCGTCAGGACTCCGGTTGCGAAGATAAGGTTGTTTTCGGGTCCCAGTGCATCGACTCCGGGCCTGACCTCTTTCATGTAGTAATATACTCCCAGGCCTCTGCAGCCAAGGTATTTCTTTGCCGCATCCATATCGAGGGCTTCCTTTTTGACCGTGCCTTCCGTCAGGTTTACCCTCAGGATAGTCTCTGTCCAGCCTGCCATATTACTTCACCTCCTCAAGAGCCTGTTTCATTTTGGCCGAAAACGCCTTTTTCCTGTTGAGCGTTGCGGTATCGGCAGGTACATACTCGATCGCTGCAGTCGGGCAGAATTCAGCGCACAGGGGCTCTCCGTCGCAGTGATTGCATTTGATCGCGACTTTTGCGACCCTGTCGAACGCAATGTTCCCGAAGGGACAGGCCATAACGCACATCCTGCATCCGATGCACTTGTCGTCCTCCACCTTCACTACGCCTGTCTCCTCGTCACGTATCAGGGCTTTCGTCTTGCAGACCGCCATGCATGCCGCTTCTTCACACTGGAAGCACATCATCGGGACGTTGCTGCCCTTCGCGAACCTGAATACGTTGACTCTGGATATCGCCGGCCTGCACTCCCCGTTGTGGGACAGTGAACATGCCAGTTCACAGGTCCCGCAGCCGATGCATTTCTCCGGCGAAGTTATAAGTATCATTTCCATGCCGCATTCCTCCCTGTACTTTTTTGGATTCCCGTATGTGACCGGGTCGTGTAAAGACAAAAGGAGACCCGTAAAGGGTCCCCTTCTTTGCTAAGCGGCAGGCGGCGGGATCGCTCCCGCTGCCCAGTGCCCGCAGTTTCTTCATGAGATACTGCGGGTCGAAGGACAGATATTGTTGATGCTTTTATTTATTTTGAGATCCTGTCAAAAACTTGACGCTTTCAATATATTTTTGGCAGTGGTCGCAGTAGTCGCGGTCGTTCTCCGGCCTTCCTGCCCAGTCAAGCATTTCTTTTGTGGCAAAGAACATGCCGCACCTCCTGCACTGAAGGACATCGAACTCCTTATGCCAGATCTTCCTCTTTCCCGGAGACTCCTCATAAGTTATCTTTCCGGTCGGACATACAGTAGCACAGGAGAGACAGCCTATACATGCATCTGTTTCCATCTCATAAGGGGGCGCAACGTGTCTGTCAAAGCCTCTGCCTACAAGCTCTATAGCTTTTGTTCCGTTTGCTTCGCAGGCCCTTACGCATCTGCCGCACCTTATGCAGAGATCAGGTTCAAAAGCGAACCGCTCTTCACGGCTGACGCCGTACCGGGCACAGAGCTGCTGGATGACGGGGGATTTGGGATTTCTGTTTATGAGAAGCTGAAGGACTGTCCTTCTTGCTCTCTTTACCCTTTCACTTTCTGTTTCCACAGAGATGCTCCTTGTCACCGGGAACATGCAGGAAGCAACTATCTTTTTTCTGCCGGGTTCCTCTATCTCCACGGAGCAGAGCCTGCAGTTGCCTTCAGGATTTAGTCCCTCGTGATCGCAAAGGGTCGGGATGTCTATCCCGTTTTCCTGCGCCGCATGCAGCAGGATAGTGCCTTTTTTGACCTTTATCGGTGTGCCGTTGATCGTTATCTCAATCATCATTGCTCACCTCGTTTACTATTTCAACGGATGAGAAGGGACAGACTTCGAAGCAGGCACCGCATTTTATGCAGCCTGCCTGTTCAATGCGGTACTTCCCGCTCCCCGCGAGTTCGATGGTTTTGGTCGGACAGCTCTTTGAGCAAAGGCCGCAGCTTGTGCACTTCTCTTCATCGATCGTTATCCGGAACATTCCCGTGCAGACTCCGGCTCTGCAGAAGTGCTCCCTTTCATGCTCAACATATTCCTCATAAAAATATCTGATCGTAGAAAGCACAGGATTAGCTGCAGACTGCCCCAATGCGCAAAGGGCCGTGTCTGAGATGCTTTCTGCCAGCTCTTTCAGGGTGTCGGTGTCACCCTCCTGACCCATGCCTCCGGTAAGAGAGTGCAGTATTATCTGCATTTTTTTGAGTCCTTCCCTGCATGGTACACACTTACCGCAGGATTCCTCAACAAGGAAATCGATGAAATACCGTGCAATGTCCACCATGCAGGTCCTGTCGTCCATGACGATCATGCCGCCCGATCCCATCATTGAACCTGCCTGATCGAGGCTGTCAAAGTCGACAGGGGTATCGAGCATCGACGCGGGAAGGCATCCGCCGGACGGACCGCCTGTCTGTACCGCTTTGAAGGGCCGGGCCTTGGCTACTCCTCCTCCAATGCCGTATATCATCTCTCTTAGAGTGGTTCCCATAGGCACTTCGACAAGTCCGGTGTTCTTTACTTTACCGACCAGCGCGAAGACCTTTGTCCCGGAGTTGTTGGAAGAACCTGTTTCCCTGTACCGGGATGATCCGTTTGTTATGATCAGCGGAACATTCGCCCAGGTCTCAACGTTGTTCAGGACAGTCGGAGACCCCCAGAGGCCCTTTTCTGTGGATCTTATATACTTGACCCTCGGGACTCCGGGCTTTCCCTCGATTGAGGTCATGAGCGCAGTGGATTCGCCGCAGACAAAAGCTCCCCCGCCCTTGCAGATCTCAACATGGAAGTCAAATCCTGTGCCAAGGATGTCCTTTCCCAAAAGGCCGGCCTCTTCAAGAATGGTTATTGCGTTTGTAAGTCTCTTTACTGCGAGCGGATATTCATGCCTTACATAGATAATGCCTTCGCTTGAGCCGACAGCGTATGCTCCTATGGTCAGGCCCTCTATGACAGAGAAGGGATCGCCTTCCATAAGCGCCCTGTCCATAAATGCCCCGGGGTCCCCCTCATCGCCGTTTACCAGAACATAGCGTTTCTCAGAGGACGAGCCGCGGCAAGATTCCCACTTTACCCCGGCCGGGAAGCCCCCTCCGCCTCTGCCTCTCAGGCCTGATTCCCTGACCTCAGCGCAGACCTCTTCAGGCGTCATGCTTTCAAGGGCCTTTAGCAGCCCTGAGTAACCGCCGTGCGCCAGATAGTCTTCCAGGTCCAGAGGGGACATGCTGCTCATATTGCCAAGGACGAGCTTTTTCTGTCCGGAAAGGAAAGGGATGTTTTCAGCCGTTGGATCCTCAGATGGTTTACCGTCTTTGCCGTACATGGCTTTTGCCATGTATGGGCGCCCTTCCTTCAAAGAATCCAGAATGCCGGCGGCGTCCTCCGGCGTGACCTTCCGGTAATACCAGCCTTCAGGTTCGACATGTACTATCGGACCGTTCTCGCATGGCCCCATACATCCTGTCAAACCTGTCCTGAAGGTTTGGTCTTCACGGCAGATCATCACCTTGAGGTTTTGCCAGAAGGATCGGGGTCCCTCTGAAGATCTCTGTCCGATAAGCCTTTGGAATTCCTCCGCGACGGCAGGACTGCCGTTAGCAACGCATCCCGGTCCGCCGCATACCCATATTTCTTTGCCGGACCTCGTTCTGTTCGATAATTGTTCTTTGTAGGATCTCAGGGCGGAAAGGGTCCCGAATTTCATTCAAAGGCCCCCTTTGTGATAAGTTCTGCAGCTTTGGCAGGGTCCATCCTGCCAAAAGAATCATCGCCGCAGGTGATGACCGGAGCCAGGGCGCATGCACCGACACAGTTCACTGTTTCAAGTGTGAATTCTCCGTTTTCAGTCACGTCTCCCGCTTTTATGCCAAACCTTTTCTCCAGCTCATGGAGCACTGCGGCAGAGCCGCGCAGGTGACATGCGGTGCCCATGCAGACACGTATGATCTTTCTTCCTTTCTTTTTCATGCTCAGCGTCCGGTAAAAGGTCGCAACGGCAAAAACGCGGCTTTCCGAGACGCCGAGATATTGGGCAACAGCACGCATTGCCTCCGTTGATATGTAGTTTTCTGATTCCTGGATATCGAGAAGAACAGCAAGCAAATACCTGGGATCTTGCTTATAGGTAAGCAAAACCTCAGCGATTCGATCGATCTCCCCCAAAAGACCGCCCCCTCGCATATACTTGTGGATCAACTGCCATCAAGATTATCACTGCACCATTGAATGTCAAGTTAAAATATTCAAATAATTCTACTAATGTAATAACAGTAAATTCACAAAATATTAAAATAAAGGCGGCGTTCACAAAGAAAATACAAAGTTATATCACCATATTCAAAAATCAAAGATATTATTAAATGTCAGGACGGTAAATAATGGATATTAATTTCCGTTTTTTGCATGAACGGCCTGATGATCAAGAAAGAGGCAGCCCAAACTATCGGGCTGCCCAAATGTCAATTATCCGAGCGGCAATTCGTGTTTTAGAGGAAAGATACTGAGGTCGACTGTGCTCCGTATTTGATCCCGCTGATCTCGTCCAGCTTCTGAACGTTGTGGATCGCGTCGATGTAGCGTATGGTGCCGCTCTTTGCCCTCATAACGAGCGATGATGTGTGGACCACATCTCCCGCATAGCGTACGCCCTTCAGCCAGTCGCCGTCGGTGACGCCTGTAGCGGCAAAGAATACGTTCTCGCATGCTACTAGGTCATTTAGGTGTAGGACTTTCTCCACATCCATACCCTTTTCCTTGCACTTCTCCCTCTCCTCGTCGTTGCGCGGCCAAAGTTTGCACTGCATGTTGCCTCCGACGCACTTAACTGCACATGCTGTTATTACTGCTTCGGGAGAGCCGCCTATCCCCATTAGGAGGTCTATCCCGGAATTTGGTTTGCATGTTGAAAGAGCCCCTGCAACGTCTCCGTCGGGGATAAGCCTGATCCTTGCGTGCATGGAACGGATCTCCTTGATGAGCTCTTCATGCCTCGGCCTGTCAAGTACAATGACTGTCACGTCTTCGACCGATTTTCTGAGCGCCCTTGCAACGGCCCTTATGTTGTCCGAGGGAGAGGCATCAATGTTTATCGCATGTGCCGCAAAAGGACCTGTAGCTATTTTGTCCATATAGAAAATATGCTGTGGGTCAAACATAGTATCACGCTCTGCAAACGCAACTACGCTGACCGCGTTCGGGAGTCCCTGGGCCGTAAGACGTGTCCCGTCGATAGGGTCGACCGCGATGTCGACCTGCGGATCGCATCCGGTGCCGAGTTTTTCCCCGTTGAAGAGCATCGGAGCTTCGTCCTTCTCTCCCTCTCCGATTACGACCTGACCGTCCATATTGACGTTGTTGAGCATGAACCGCATAGCATTTACAGCGGCGCCGTCAACTCCGTTCTTGTCCCCACGTCCCATCCACCGTCCAGCGGCCATAGCCGCAGCTTCCGTAGCACGAACCATTTCGAGAGCAATGTTTCTGTCTGGAGCAGCCATTTGCAAATCCTCCATATTATTTTGTATTATTTTTATACAGGGATATTCTGCAATTCGGGAAATCTGCCGAATATCTCATCTATATGCTTTAGATAATACTCCAAATCAAATAAAGATTCCAGCTCACTCTCACTCATTTTGTTGATCCTCGGGTCATTTTTCAGGAGTTCAAGCAGTGGTGTTTTTTCGTTCCAGCACCTCATCGCATTACTTTGTGCTATTACGTAAGCATCTTCCCTGCTGATGCCTTCCCTTTCAACAAGTTCGACCAGTACTCTGCCTGTAAAAAGAAGGCCTTTTGTTATTTCAATATTTTCTTTCATCTTTTCTGAATTTACTGTGAGTCCGCTTATTATTTTAGTCATGGTTTTTGTCATGTACAGAACAAGGTGGAACACGTCCGGCCACATGACCCTCTCCACCGAAGAGTGGCTGATGTCACGTTCATGCCAAAGGGCTATATTCTCGACCGCCGGGATAGTGTAGCCCCTCAGAAGCCTTGCCATTCCGCAGACTCTCTCGCATAGTATCGGATTTTTCTTGTGGGGCATTGCCGACGAGCCCTTTTGACCTTTTTTGAATGGTTCAAGCGCTTCCAGGACTTCAGTTCTCTGCAGGTGGCGGATCTCAAGCGCCATCCTTTCAAGCGAACCCCCGCATATTGCGGCATCTGTAACTACGCGTGAGTGCCTGTCCCTCTGGATGACCTGCGTTGAAACCGGGTCAACAGAGAGGCCAAGCAACTCACAGGTCCTTGCCTCGATGGCGGGAGGACAGTTCGCATATGTGCCTACTGCGCCGGAGAGTCCTCCGACCATTATTTCCTTTTGTGACTGCGTGATCCTCTCTATGTCCCTCCCGACCTCGGCATAATGGTTCAGCAGCTTGAGTCCGAAGGTGGTCGGCTCTGCATGGATCCCGTGGGTACGCCCAGCGCATGGGGTCATTTTGTACTCAACTGCCTTACGGCCAAGGACCGTGCGGAGATCTCTCAGGGATGCAAGGACAACGTCCAGGCTTTCGGACAGGAGGAGGGAGGAGGCTGTGTCTATGACGTCGCTGCTCGTCAGGCCAAGGTGGACATATCGGCCCGACTCCCCTATGCACTCTGCCACGTTTGATACGAATGCGATGACATCATGCTGAGTAACTTCTTCGATCTCACGGATCCTTTCAACCCTGAATGATGCCTTTTCGACTATATTCCTGTAATCTTCGTCAGGTATCCTGCCGGCTTCGTTCCATGCCCTGCATACGGCAAGTTCCACGTCAAGCCACTTTTGAAAACGGTTCTGGTCGTTCCATATAGTTTTTATTTCAGGAGTTTCATAGCGTTCGATCATCTCATTACCCCCTACATTCCAACAGAGTTCTTTTCTCTTTTCCAGTCCTCCCGGACAGTCTCGAGCCACTCAAAGTATGCTCCGCTTTTAAAATCGGGAAATGTGTAGAAGAAGCTTTCCCATTTGCCTTTTCTTCTGCACAGTGTTACCTCTGCAAAGATACCGTCCCTGAGATATATCCTGTGTGCCTGTCCCTTGGTAGATGCCAGAAGCAGCCTTGCTCCGTCTATGGTACCCGGGTCAAGGTTGACCCTTCTTGAAGCCCCTGTTTCCTTTTCCAGCCTGCACGTCATTATCTTCCAGTCCGGGAGCTCAGACATGGTAAAAAGCCCCGGATAGGAAAAGAAACACCTGTCCAGATCCGGAGCGATATCTTCATAATAGTTGGTCCATGTGAAGGGGATAAACGGGCTTATCCGTTCAGGCTCTCCCCAGACATCAGCGAGAAGTCCGCTCGCAGTCTCGAATACCTCCGTTTCCCCTCTGGGGACCAAAAGGGCAACTATCTTCTTGACTTGTGGGTCCCTGGGATGCCTGCCTTCAATCATTGCCTTCCGAGTCAAGGAGCGTATCTATGAAAGTCTTAGGATCGAAAAGCTGGAGATCGTCGATGCCTTCACCCAACCCCACATATCTTATCGGCATACCGAGTTTTTCGGCGATAGCCAGAACTATCCCGCCTTTGGAGGTGTTGTCGAATTTTGTCAGAACTACACCGGTAACGGGCATCACCTTGCTGAAAGTCTCCGCCTGCATGAAACCGTTCTGGCCCGTCACTGCGTCAAGAACTATGAGGACTTCCGCCGGACCTTCCGGGATCTCGCGCTTCACTATGCGGTAAACCTTGGCAAGTTCTTCCATCAGGTTGGATTTTGTATGGAGCCTTCCCGCGGTGTCTGCTATGACCACATCATAATTTCCGGCTTTTGCAGCCATGATGGCATCAAAGACCACCGCGGCAGGATCGCTGTCCTGGCTTTGGGCTATTACGCGGACTTCTGTCCTCTCGCCCCAAGCTTTAAGCTGTTCAATGGCTGCAGCTCTGAACGTATCGGCGGCGGCAAGAAGGACCTTCCTGCCATCCTTCTTCAGCTGGGCAGCCAGTTTTCCCGATGTTGTCGTCTTTCCGCTTCCATTGACTCCGATCATGAGTATGACCGCAGGCTGACTGCTTATATCAAGGGCAGCACCCATTCCCTTGACATTCTTGAGCTGCTGGACAAGCAGATCAGAAAAAACCGCCCTGAGCTCTGAGGTCCTTGATATCCTTCCGTCTATTGCCTTCTGTTTCAGCCTTTCGATCAGTTTTTCAGTCAGATCTATGCCGACATCACCAAGAATAAGCAATTCTTCAAGTTCTTCCCAGAAGCGGTCAGAAATTGGTTCATCCGAAAATAGGTTGGATATGCCCTGTGTCCACTTGTTTCCGGTGTTCTTGAGCTTTTGGGCCAGGTTTTTAAAAAGATCCAAAGTGCTTCCCTCCTACTCTTCGGGTATCGATCTCTCGGTTTTCTTTGCCCCGGATCTTCTCCGCCTTGGACGCCTTGGTTTTTCCCTTGCAATACCTTGTTTTTCGACTTCCTTTTCTTTTACCTGGATCATCTGCGGAAGTTTTTTCACATGCTCTTTTCTGTCCGGTTCAACATGCTGTTCTTTTTGTGCAGCAGGGAGTTTTCTGGGCCTTCTCTTCTTTTTGTTTGGCTTGCTCCCCCCCTCAGGGCCTTCTGCTGTATCCTGTTTCTCATTTCGTCTCTCTCTCCTGCCGTCATCTTTATCTTTGCGCATTTTTGAGCCTGACCCGCCAAAGATCTCTGGCAGCTCACTGTGCGGCCTGAGCGGCAGCATGTTATCCTTCTCTTCCTCTATTATCCAGTCCTTGCCTGAGACAATAGTCTCTTTGAATTCAGCGAACCGGTCTATCGGTATCCTTATCTCTCCCCGTGACGGTATGTAGCACCGGACATTGTTAGTATGGACTTCCACTCCCGAGACGACGACATTGCCGCCCGGCGTCTTGATTTTAGTTCCCGGATTTGGCAGTTTTTCCCAAAGTTCCCTATATACGTTGTGTTCGTAACACATGCAGCACATAAGTCTTCCGCAGATCCCGGAGATCTTCGCCGGATTGAGAGCCAGGTTCTGCTCTTTTACCATCTTGATGCATATCGGCGCAAATTGGTTGAGCCAGTAACTGCAGCAGCAGGGTTGCCCGCAGGGACCGAGTCCCCTGATGATCTTGGCCTCATCCCTCACTCCGATCTGCCTAAGTTCGATCCTTGTCTTGAACTCTCTTGCCAGGTCGCGTACATAGGCCCTGAAGTCCACCCTCTGCTCAGATGAAAAATAGAAAAAGAGTTTTCTCCGCTGCCTCAGAAACTCAACGTCGATCAGCTTCATCTCAAGCTCATGCGGTTTGAGCAGTTCTATCGCACTTTTTAATATTTCCCGTTCTTCCTCCCTGTATTCCTCTGCCATTCGAATATCTTCGTCTGTGGCAAACGAAATGAACGAAAGGTCTGTAACAAGGGGTTCAGATGTCTTTGATGAAGAATCTCCGTGTTCAGAAGCATTTCTCAGAAGCCTGTATTCTCCCTCCTGTTCAGGGGTAAGGAGACCGGCGACCACAGCCGTCTCCTCTCCTCTGTAAGATTCGACCACAATTGTCGTACCTTTTTCGATCGTTTCGTCAGAACTGTATGCTAAAATGCCAAGGTACCTTGGCTTACCGAATATTGCCAAATATTTGTTCACAGGGAATACCCTCCTTGACGACCATATAGGTCAGATCCTGGATCATTGGGACAGAAAGCCTTTTTGATCCCATCAGCCTTACAAGAGAATCCAGCTCTGCCGCCCTTTTAAAATTTCCTTTTTCTGTCAAATGCCGGATCCAACTCCCTATTTCAAGACAGAGTATTTCAGGATCCTTTTTTCTCCCGTCCGCGATCCACTCAGCCCATTCTTCGGGCGATCCGGGATGAGGCCTTGCCTGCGCCATTTCTGCAGGCAGATCTATCCTGACAGACCAGACGCGGCTTTTTATTGTCGGTATCAGCTTGTCTTCCTCAGAAACGAAGAGGATGCATCCGTGTTCGGGAGGTTCTTCAGTAAGTTTAAGAAGGCTGTTGGAAGCCTCCAAAGACAATTTATCGGCAGACCATATAACTGCCATCCTTCGGTCCGAAACCAGTGGGTGCAGCGCGAGTTCACCCTGAAGCGTCCTGCAGTCGTCTATGGATGGGGGTTCAAGATGCCTGCCGGCTTGTACCAGATCCGGATGAGCACCGTCCTTCCAGACAGGACTGTCTCCGAGGATAAGTTTGCCGTAATTTTCGACAAACATTTTCTGTATGGTCTCAGGCAGGACCACAGCAACAGACTGGGGACACCTTTTCATCCCGACAGCCGCGACTATTTCTTTCCACCCCTGAGAGGCTTCCAGAACTGCCAAAGAGTCATTTATCACTCAGGATCCTCCTTGATGAAACCAACCTGACCATCTTCTCAAATATTTCTTCTGAGCTTTCCGAACTGCACTCTATTACGAGCCACCTTTCGGGGTCCCGTTTAGAAAGGGCAAGATATCCCTCCCTGATCTTTTCCATAAAGGAACTGCCCTCGTTCTCAAATGAATCCGGGTTGCCCCTCGACCTGACCCTTTTCAGCGCTCTTTCGGGCTGTATGTCGAAAAGGATCGTGATATCCGGTACAGGAAAAGACGAAAGCCTCGCCAGCTCGTCAAATATGTGAAGCGGCAGGCCCCTTCCCCATATCTGGTAGGCGAGCGTTGAATCATGATACCTTTCGCATACAACATCCTTTCCGGCATCTATGGCAGGCTGAATGACAGAAGCAACATGCTCGGCCCTGTCAAGCATAAAGAGGTATGCTTCGCTCCATTTATGCTTCAAAGAGCCGCTTACGGCGATCTCCCTCAGAACAGAACCGCCCGGCCAGCCTCCGGGCTCCCTCGTCAGGATCACATCGCGCGCCTTCTCTTCTGAAAGCCATTTCGAGAAGAGAGCCGCCTGTGTTGACTTTCCTGAACCATCGATCCCCTCAAAGGTTATGAACATGATATCCCACCTTTACGAGAATTTATAATAACACAAAAAGCCCCGCACTGAGTGCAGGGCATTATCAACATGGCGGAGGCGTGTGCGAATCGAACACACCGGGACCGGCGTTACCGACCCCCACCGGATTTGAAGTCCGGGCTCAGCACCAGCTGAAACTCGCCTCCATGTAGGCTTTCGTAGATTAGCAGAAAGGGCGCTGAATTTCAACTTTCAATATACCGTATCGAGGATGAGTTTTCTCTTTTCGGCCTTTTCGGAAACTTCCCAGCATTTTTCGAAACAGGCAAGCGAATCCTTAAGCTTGCTTTCGCTGTTGTAAAATATCCTTATCAGGACGTCGTTCCGGGAGATCCTGGATCCGACCTTATGCAAAAGCTGGATCGCCACCGATGGGTCGATGACATCCTCCTGGGTAAGACGGCCTCCGCCCAAAGTCCTGAGGCCTTCTCCGATGAGCAGTGCGTCAAGTTTTGAGAGATAACCGTCCCTTCCTGACCTGATCTCATAGGTGAAAGCAGCTTTGGGAAGCACTTTTTGAGGCTCCCTGATAACAGCACTGTCGCCGTTTTGCGCGGCTATCATCTCGCCGAATTTGTTGAGCGCTGATCCGTCGTCAAGCGCTTTTGAGGCGAGTTCCGCCCCTTCATAACGACTCTTTGCCCTTCCGGACATTTCAAGCATGGCAGCTCCCAGCGCTACGCACAGTTCACGGGTGTCGGAAGGGCCTCTTCCGGAGAGCACCTCTACAGCTTCATATACTTCCGCGGAGTTTCCCACCCATTCACCGAGGGGCTGTTCCATGTCCGTTATTACTGAAAGGCAGACCTTCCCGAGCTTTTTGGATACATCTGTCAGTTTGCCTGCAAGTTCCATTGCCCGCCCGGCATCACTCATAAAGGCTCCGCTGCCGCATTTGACGTCGAAGAGGTATCCGTATGCCCCGCCCGCCAGTTTCTTGCTGACGATGCTGGCGGTTATGAGGGGTATTGACGGCACAGTGCCTGTGACGTCCCTCAGCTTATAAAATTTGCCCTCAGCCGGGGCCAGTTTCAGGGAGTGCCCTGAGACAGCGCAGCCGATAGTATTGACCTGCTCCCTGAAACGGTCGTCGCTGAGGTGCATGTCCATGCCGGGAATAGACTCAAGCTTGTCGATAGTTCCTCCGGTAAATCCGAGTCCGGGTCCGCTCAGCTTGGATATCCGGGAGCCGCATGCGGCAACCAGCGGGACGAGGACCAGTGTAGTCTTATCTCCCACTCCCCCGGTGCTGTGTTTGTCTATGATCCTGTCTTCCGGCGGATATGTGAGGGTCTCGCCGGAAAGAGCGAGGGCCATTGTAAAGTGCATCAGCTCATCATCGTCAAGGCCGTTCAGAAAAGCGGCCATAAGCCACGCAGATATCTGATAGTCAGGCATTTCTTTCCGCATAACAGAATCTACAAAAGCATGAAGTTCCTCACCGGTGTGTTTTCCGCAGTCCCTCTTCTTTTCGATGAACCCGATCCCGTTGAATGAAGTCATCTTATCTCCCTCAAAAAAGCAAAGATCAGCCTGCAAAGTGACTCAGAGCTTCCTTTTATTGTGTCCAGGACCTCTTGGTGAGCCAGTTTATTTTTTGAAATTCCCGCAGCCGCGTTTGCAACGCAGGAAATTCCGCAGACTCTGATCCCCATATGATTGGCAGCTATAACTTCCGGGACTGTCGACATCCCGACCAGATCGGCACCCAATGTTTTTGCCATCCGTATCTCGGCCGGCGTTTCGAAGGATGGTCCCGAAAATGCTATGTACACACCTCTGTCCAGTCTTATATTTTCTGCTTTTGCCGCCGTCTCGAGCTTTATGATATATTCCTTGTCGTAAGCTTCCGTCATGTCAGGGAAACGTGGCCCGATCTCGTCGTCGTTCTCTCCGATCAGTGGATTCGTTCCCATAAAGTTGATGTGGTCTTCAATGGCAACTATTCCGCCCGGAGGGATATCTTCATTGATCCCGCCGGAAGCGTTCGTCACGACCAGAGTTTTTATTCCCAGGCGGCCGAGAACTCTCACGGGAAGGACGACCTCTTCCATCGTGTAGCCTTCGTAGTAATGAACGCGTCCCTGCATTATCACGACATTGACCCCTTCAAGTTTTCCGAATACGAGTTTTCCTGCGTGTCCCGGAGCTGTCGAGCGTGGCCAGAAGGGGATATCGTCGTAGCGGATCACTTTCGGTCCTTCAACGCTCTCCGCAACACTTCCCAGACCCGAACCAAGAATGATGGCAACATCAGGCATTGTGCTTATCTTTCCTGACAGGGATCTGACCGCCTCAGACAATTTTTCTGAATAGAGCATCGCTTTTCACTCCTTGATGTCATCTGTGCATTATTGAATATGATCCATTTGAAGCAGGCTGTGGTTCAGTTTTCCTCTTCGGTCCCGCTCCTCGGGAAAAATTTGTCATAAAGATCTCTGACCTCAAGATCCAGATGTGTGTATTTCTCAGTCGTCAGTATTGAGGAATGTCCGAGCAATTCCTGCAATGTCCGCTGGTCCATCCCTTTTCTCAGCAGGTGTGTGGCAAATGTGTGTCTCAGGACATGAGGATGGAGGCGCGATGGAGATATGCCGGCCTGGTTTCCCCTTTTACGGAGCAGCCTCCAGAGAAACTCCCTGCTCATTTTTCTTCCTGATTTTGTCAGGAGGAGCCATGGTTCCCTGTACCTGTCAAGTTTGGGCCTGTGGTCGTCGATGTATTCATCTACAGCTTTCCTGACACCGCCGACATAGGGGACACATCTCTCCTTGTCACCCTTGCCTCTGGTGAAGATAAGGCCTCCGCCTCTGTCAATGTCCTTCAGTTTCAGGGAGCAGAGCTCTGATGCCCTCATCCCCGTTCCGTATGCGAGTTCGATCGCTGTCCTGTCTCTTTTGCCCAGGGGAGTCCCGTCCTCGCAGCAGTTTATGAGCCTCTGTATCTCACCCTCCGTCATTATCTGAGGGAGGATCCTGTCCCTTGCGGGGAGCGGATCCAGGATCGGCATTTTCTCTGTGATGCCGTCGTATACCAGATATCTTGCAAAGGAGTTAAGCACTGCGGCGTTCCTCTGGACTGTGCTTTTAGACATGCCCCTGGCAGACTGTTCACGGAGGAACCGCGCGATATTGTCCGGATTGAGGAGCATAGGGTCAGATCCCATCCTTTTGCAGTGAGAATACCACTGTCCAAGGTCTGATGCGTAGGCCTTCAGCGTATTATCGCTGCAGCCTCTCTCAAGCATGATATAGTCCCTGAAACTGCCGAGGGTATTCTGAAAAACGGAGCCATCCGATGCATCAAATCGCATTTTCTTCTGCCTTTTTTGCCGCCAGCCAGCAATAAGCCATGATAGTCTTTCCGTCTTTGATCTCTCCGGAGTCGATCATAGCTTTCATTTCGGGGATGGTAAAATTATGTACCTTTATAAATTCGTCATCGTCTTCTGCCAGTTTTGACGGTTCAAGATCAGTGGCGTAGAAGAATATTATCTTTTCTGTCGAATAACCCGGGGAAGTATAGAACTCGAAGATCTTTTCTATGTTGCCCGGTTTGTATCCGATCTCTTCCTGAAGTTCTCTCACCGCAGTCTCTGCAGGGTCTTCGCCAGGTTCTATCAGGCCTGCCGGTATCTCGTAGAGGTCCTCGTCAACGGCATGCCTGTACTGGCATACAAGGGAAACGGTCCCGTCAGAATGTACGGGAAGGACCGTGACAGCGGATTTATGTTTCACTACCTCCCTTATCTTTTCGCATCCGGAAGGAAATAGGACACGGTCAATGTTGAGATCGAGTATCGCACCCGAATAAATGTTCTCCGTGTTTATTATGTTTCTCAAGGCATGTCTCTGAATGTTTTCCACAGCTTTCAGCTCCTCAGTCAAGTTTATCGCCGAGCTTCATCCTGCTTCCTCTCAGCCACTCGTCGGCGCTGCGAACATTCTTTCCCTCCGGTTGTACATGCAGCAATTGAAGTGAGCTTTCCCCGCATGCAATGACAGGAAAGCCGTCAAAGACACCGACCAACTCACCGGGCATACCTGAAGCCGAGGCAGGCATCGCCTTGTGTATCCTAAGCCTCTTTCCTTCGTGGAAGCAGTATGTTCCCGGCGCGTCTGCCAAAGCTCTTATCCTGTTGAATATTTCCCGTGAACTGGCTTCCCATTCTATTTTTCCCTCTGATTTTTCAATTTTAGGAGCTGTTGAAACACCTTCTTCCGGCTGAGGTACAAAAACCCAGTTTTCTGCCGGGATATCCAGCAAATACTCAAGCAGTTTTTCACAGCCTGCAGTGCATGTCTTCTTGAGCAGGGAAGGAGTGTCGTCCTCCATGCCGACCCTTACGGGTATCCGGGCAAGGACGGGACCTGAATCCATTCCCTCATCCAGCCTGAATATCGTGACTCCCGTTACTTCCAGTCCGTCCATTAAAGCCCTTTGAACAGGCGCGGACCCCCTGTACGCGGGAAGGAGCGAAGGATGTATGTTAATGCATCCAAGCTGAGCCATGCTCAGAAGAGGTTCTTTTATAATATGTCCGAAATCAATGACAAGAATAAGATCTGGAACATTTATTCCTATCCATTCCAGAGTCTCCTTGTCAGCAGAAAGTTTTTCCGTTGTCCGCATCTTTATGCCAAGCTCCTCAGCTTTTTCGAATACGGGGGTATTCTGCAGCCTGAGTCCTCTTCCTGAAGGCCTTGGCGCATTCGTAATCACCCATTCGGGCCTTGCCTTTCCGGCAATAATAGATAAACACTCAGCAGCGAATCTACCGGAACCGCAGAAACCGAAGCGAAGCATCCCGGCCATTACTGCTCCTTTGCCTGTTTTGCGATCTTCTTTTTTAGGAACTGCCTTTTTAGGGGCGAGACCCTGTCTATAAGAAGCTTGCCGTTAAGATGGTCGATCTCATGGGAGAAGACGCATGCCAGAAATCCATCGATCTCTTTTTCCTCATACTCACCCTTTTCATTCTGCCAACGCACCTTTATCTTCTCCGGGGAATCCACTTTTTCATATATGCCGGGGAAACTCAAACAGCCCTCTTCAACGGTTTTAGATCCCTCTTTTTCGACTATCACAGGGTTTATAAGGACAAATTTTTCTCCGTTATACTCTATGACCGCGATCTTTTTGGGCATGCCGACCTGTGGTCCGGCAAGGCCTACGCCATCGGAGACATGCATAGTCTCCCACATGTCTTCGACCAGATCAGCCAACACTTCATCGAAAGATGTTATTTCTTCTGTTGGCTCCCTTAGAATCGGATCCGGATAGACGCATATATTTCTGACTGTCATCAGAACTCCTCCAAATCTGTTAAAAAATCATCACAACGGTTTTCCGTATGCTTGGGCCAGAAAAAAACCGTGATATTTTCTGACGGCTATAAGCGGGAAAGTCCCACCGTGATCTCGATACCTTTGCATTTACAATAAGTATTTTAACAGAAAATCCCCATGCCTCTCATAAAAGGCATGGGGATAATGATCTTTATTGCGGAGATCCGGAACAAGCTACTCCTGATCTTCTGCCTGCTTTAAAAATTCTCCTATCGTCACGTTTGTCTCTTCCTGGGGAAGCTGGTTGTCGTTCCTTTTCTTTTCGACATCAGAACGGCGGCGGCGGGGACGGTCCTCTTTCTGTCCCTCAGTGTGCTGAGCCTCTTCTGTCTTTGGCTTCCTCAGCGGCTCTTCATGGGCGGGACGGAGGCTAAGGCGCATCCTGCGTTCCGACGGATTCACGTCGAGTATTCTTGCCGTCACTTCCTGTCCCTCGGAAAGCACTTCTCTGGGGTTTTCTATCCTCTGCTGGCTGACCTGAGAAATGTGGATCAGACCTTCTATGCCGTCTTCCAGTTCGACGAAGGCCCCGAAGTCCGCTATCCTTACTACCTTGACAGGAACTTCCATATCCTTCTTGTATTTCTCCGCTACATCCTTCCATGGATCGGTAAGCTGCTTATAGCCCAGGCTGATGCGTTTGCGGTCCTGGTCGACCTCAAGCACGGAGACTTCTATCTTCTGTCCCTTCCTGAGGACTTCCTTAGGATGCTTGATCCTTGTCCAGCTGAGATCGCCTATGTGTATAAGCCCCTCTACTCCCGGTTCTATCTCTACAAAAGCACCGAATTCTGTCAGGTTGGAAACCGTACCCTCTACGACTACTCCGGGTTTCCAGCGTTCAGCCGCTGTTTCCCAGGGGTCGGACTGAGTCTGTCTCAGACTGAGGGAGATCCTGTTGTTCTCCTTATCGATGCCGATCACCTTTACCTTGATGTGATCGCCCTTTGAGACAACGTCCTTGGCCTTGGCATTGCGCTGCCATGAGAGTTCGCTGACGTGAACAAGACCTTCCATCGCACCGAGATTTACAAAAACACCGAAAGAGGTGATGCTGCTGACATCTCCTTCAAGTATGTCACCTTCGCTGACCTGATCATAGAATGACTGCCTGATCTCTGCCATCTCAGCTTCCATAAGGCTGCGGCGAGATAGAACAAGACGGCGCTTGCGGCGGTCTTTCTCTATCAGCTTTACCTGGAAATCCTGTTCAAGCAGACGGGCGGGATTCAGGGTACGTCCGTCTTCGGCAAGGTGTGAGATGGGAATGAAGCCCTCTATCCCGTAGCAGCTTACGATAAGGCCGCCCTTGACCTTGCGGAGTCCCTTTACAGTAACAGTTTCATTCTTTGCCGCTTCTTCCTCAAGCTTGTTCCAGCGTTCGTCAAACTCGCAGCGCCAACGGCTCAGGCTGAGCTGTGCATCTTCGCCCTGGCTGATATTTGTGATCTGCACCCTGACTTTTTCGCCGTTTTGGGGTTCCTCTGTCTCTTCTACGAGAACCTTATGCGTCCACTCTTTGCGCGGGAGGAATCCCTCGCATTTGTAGCCGACATCGACAAGCCATCCGTCTTCACGAGCGTCAACGATCGTGCCTTCAAGGATCTTTCCGCGATGAAAATCACCCATCACGTCAAACTGCTGCATCATTTCTTCCATTGTTTCTTCTTTTTCCGGTGCTGCCTGTGTTTCAAGTCCGTCTTCTGTGCGAAGCTCGTCAACCATACCCAACATCCTCCTGCTTACATCATGTTTAATTTTTGTATCAGTTCTTTTATCAGCCAGTCAGGAGTGCTTCCTCCCGCGGCTATGCCTATATCATCCCTGTTTTGCAGCCACCCCCTGTCGATCTCTCCGGCATGTTCGATCCAAAGCGTGGAGACTCCCACATCCATGGATATTTCAGCTAATTTTTTTGTATTGGCGCTGTTGCGGCCCCCGAGTATTATCATCCCGTCGACCTTTGAAGCAAGCCTGCAGACAGAATCCTGCCTTGCAAGCGTAGCTTTGCAAATCGTATTATACACCTTGATCTCAGGTGATACTTTAATAAAAGAACCAACGAGCGCAACAAACGAACCAACTTTTTGGGTCGTCTGGCTCAGGATGCCGCACCTTCGTCCTTTTAAGTTGTCCGGAATGCCTTCCTCTGATGAGACAACGGCTACTTCGCCTTCAACATAGCCCATTATCCCCCTGACTTCCGGGTGATGCCTGTCCCCCGATATTACCACAACATAGCCCTCGGAAGAAAGGTCTTTTGCCCTTTTTTGAGCAGTTTTGACAAAGGGACAGGTCCCGTCGACCACTTTTCTGCATTTTTTCATCAGTATATCAGCCTGCAAAGGAGTCACGCCATGGGCCCTTATAAACGCGACAGAACCGGCAGGGACCTCTTCGGCGGATTCGACTACGACAAGCCCCATTCCCGTCAGCCTGTGGGTCTCCTGAGGATTGTGTATGGGGCTTCCGAGGGAGTAGACTGTGCCGGAACGGAGAAGTTCCTCTTCAAGCTTTGATATTGCCCTTCTGACACCGAAACAAAGTCCGGTCGGGTCTGCTATGTGGATCTTCAATTCAGCATCTGCTTTCTTGTTCCAAATGCCTGATGCAATGTGGCATCACATCATCCATTGCCTCGGTCATTTCATATTTGTCAAAATCATACCACATGGCCGGCCCAAAATGCTTGAACCATGTCATCTGCCTTCTCGAAAAGGCTTTTGTTGATCTGATGTCGCCTTCAAGCGCCTCTTCATAGGTGGAGTTCCCTTTGACATACCGCACCAGTTCCCTGTAACCAAACCCCTGAAGTGCCGGAAGTTTTGGGGAGTATCCCCTGGAGAGGAGCCATTCGACCTCTTCCGGGTATCCGTTCTCAAACTGTTCCCTGACCCTCCGTGCGATGTTATCGTATAGATTTGTCCTCGCCCTGATAAGCCCTATGTAAAATATGTCATAACACGATTCCATTTTTGACTGGTTTTGGTACCACCATGTGGCATTCCTGCCGGTTATCCTGAATATTTCGAGGGCTCTCATGGTCCTTACAGGATCGTTGGGGTGTATCTTTTCTGCCGCCGCAGGATCTATGGAACGTAACTCATTGTGGAGCTCCGCGAGGCCCTTTTCCTTTATTTCATCTTCCAGTGCGCGTCTCACTTCTTCGTCCTTTGGGAGGTCTTCGGAGAGTGCCCCGCAGAGGGCTTTATAATAGAAAGGGGTGCCTCCGATCAGAAGCGGGGTCTTCCTCCTCTTCCTGATCCTTTCGATCGCATCTGCTGCCTGGAACGCAAAATCTGCCGCAGAATAGACCTGATCAGGGTCGGCCACATCAATAAGATGATGCGGTATATGCCGTCTTGTCTCATGCGAGACCTTGTCGGTTCCTACGTCAAGGTAACGGTAGACTTGTCTTGAATCTACGGAAATGACCTCAGCATCGAGTTTTTCTGCCAATCCAAGGCTGAATTTTGTCTTTCCGACTGCGGTCGGCCCTATTATTGCAATTACCGGTACCTTTTTATCCTTTTCCGTCATCTTTCAAACCAGTCCTCAAGTTTTTTCTCTTCTATCAGAAAGATCGTAGGCCTGCCGTGAGGGCAGGTAAATGGCACAGAGCATCTTTCAAGCCTTTCAAGCAGCGCTTCCGCCTCTTCCCTTTCGAACCTCCTGCCGAGCTTTACTGCATCCCTGCACGCAAGTCTGGCCATCCTCCACCAGACTTCCCTGTCCCGCTTGTCGGGATCCTTTTCACATTCGATCCCCCTCAGTGCGGAACGAAGCATATCAAGCGGAGAGAGCCTGGCTTTGCCTCTCAGCAGAGGCACTCCGGCGAGACGGTCACCGTCAAAAGAAAAGGCAAGTTCATCAAGCTCGGCATGGTAAATTTTGATCTCGGACAGCAGTGCGGCAGGCACCTCAAGAGTCATGGTCAGCTGCTGCAAAGCTATCCCGTCTTTGAAAGAGCCAGCGATCTCTTCGTACAAGATCCTCTCGTGGGCTGCATGGGGATCGATTATCGCGAGACCGTTCGGAAAATCAAAGATCAGGAATCCCTTGGCTGACTGGCCAATATAATTGCGGACGTTTTTTTCGGCACTGATCTCACTCGGGGGGTCCGCCGCCATGAAAAGTGTATCATCCGGCGATGCAACCCTGTCCGAAGGCATGCCTGAAACCGGTTTCCATGGTGCGGTGCTGAATATCGGGTCAGTTCTGTCAAACCATTTCTTCTCACCGGTCTCAGGACCGGAGAACGGCCTATCTCCCACATCAGTGACGGGCCGCCCGGAAGAGACCGAGAATCTTCGGGCAAATATTTTTCGGGCAGTATCCAGAGTCAGTTTATATATATCTCCAGAGTTTTTAAATCTTACTTCTTCCTTTGTCGGGTGAATGTTTACATCGTGGTCCTCAGGAGGAAGGTCCACTATGACAAGCCATTCGCCATATGCCGCCGAATCTCCGCCGCATATCGCAGACCTGATCGTGCTGTCCTGTATCCTCCTGCCGTTCACAAAAGTCGTGACTGATGTCCGCCTGCTGTCCGGGATGGGATCCCACCACATCCTGATTGAGGTCAGGTTCAATGATGTGGCTGAGCTGTATATAGGGGAATCCTCTCCCCACCGCCTGAGAAGGGCCTTATCTACGCTTCCCGGAGGCAGAAGCTCCAGTATTCTTTTGCCGTCTGAGAAGACTCTGAAAGTCAGTTCCGGGCATATTAGGGCATAGTCATTGACCACCTGGAGTATTCTCCTGAGCTCGGCAGACGCCGTCTTGAGGAATTTACGCCTTGCGGGAAGGTTGAAGAAGAGGTCGTCCACACGGATCATCGTTCCTGTCCGGCATGGGCTCTCCGTGTGGAGGATGATCTCTCCGCCCTCGCATCTAACGATGCCTCCGGTCTCGGAATCTGCCGTTCTGCTCCTTATCTCCATCCTGCTGACGGCAGCTACGCTTGAAAGAGCCTCTCCCCTGTATCCCAGTGTGGTTATGCTCTCCAGATCGTCAAGTGTCGATATTTTGCTTGTGGCATATCTTTCAAGCGCAAGCGGGAGCTCTTCGAACGGTATGCCGCATCCGTCGTCCTCTATTGCGAATGAAGCCTTTCCGCCCTGTTCGATATGAAGCGTTATAGTCCGGGCAGAGGCATCTATAGAGTTTTCGATTAGCTCCTTAGCCACTGAAGAGGGCCTTTCAATGACCTCCCCTGCCGCTATCCTGCTCGCTACTTCGCTGTCCAGTCTCTTTATCATTTCAGGTCCAGCACCTTCCGGCTCTCTTTCCTGAGCCTGTAAATAAGCTGAAGAGCCTCCATCGGGGTCATCTGATCCGGTTCGGAGGCTGCAAGTTCCTCAAGTACAGCTTCATAACTTACGTCAAAAAGCCTGATCTGCCTCTCCTCGGATGAGGGTACAAAGGATCCGGAGCCGTCAGCAGACGACTCAAAACCCGCCAGAAGCTCCTTTGATCTTCTGAGCACTATCGAGGGAACTCCGGCCAGCCGAGCGACCTCAATACCGTATGAGCGGTCTGAGGGGGACTCGACCACTTTATGGAGGAACGTCACACCGTCCTTTGTCTCTTCGACCGCCATGCTGAGGTTGGTGACGCCGGGCAGCATATCAGCCAGCCTGGTCAGCTCGTGGTAATGTGTGGCGAAGAGCACCGCAGCCCTTCTGCCCTCCTGGCCCTGCAAATATTCTATGACCGACCATGCGATGCTCAGCCCGTCGTATGTAGAGGTCCCCCTGCCTACTTCGTCAAGTATGACAAGGCTTCTGTCTGTGGCATGCCTTAGGATGTTCGCCGTCTCAACCATCTCGACCATGAATGTGCTCTGCCCCCTGGCAAGTTCGTCCCTCGCGCCGATGCGCGTGAAGAGACGGTCGATCATTCCTATCCTGGCATTCTCGGCTGGGACGAAGGAACCCATCTGGGCCATTATGGCTATAAGGGCTGCCATCCTGAGATATGTCGATTTTCCCGCCATGTTGGGGCCTGTGATTATGGCGATCCTCCTGCCGGAAGATTCACTGAGGGACAGGTCGTTCGGCGTAAATGGATGCCTTCCGAGCATCACCTCAATAACGGGGTGCCTTCCGTTTTTTACAGTAAAGTCCGTGCTTCTGTCTATGACGGGACGGACATAGCGCCTCTCAGATGCGATATCGGCAAGGGAGCAGAAAACATCAGCGAATGCGATGAATTTAGCAGCGGCCAGTATCTCAGTGCTTTTTGAAAGGGTGGTCTCCAGAAGTTCTCCGTAGAGCCTCTCCTCAATGGCAAGCATTTCCTCCTCTGCGCTGAACATCTCTTTTTCAAATATTTTGAGCTCCTCAGTAATGAAGCGCTCGGCATTCACAAGCGTCTGTTTCCTTATGTACTCCCGGGGGACCCTGTCAAGGCCTCCTCTTGGAATTTCAATGTAGTAGCCGAAGACCTTGTTGACTCCCGCCTTTAGGTTCTTTATCCCGGTCCTTTGCCTCTCTTCTTCCTCAAACCTTTCCAGCCATGCCGATGAGTGCGCGGCCTTATCTCTCCATTCGTCAAGTCCGGAGTCATAGCCGTCCCTTATGACCCCTCCATCCCTTACAAAACGTGGAACAGAGTCTGCAAGGGCAGAACCGAGAAGTGATGCCAGGCTTTCAAGAAGGTCTATCCCGTCAGTCCATAAGGAGAGTCTTTTTCTCCCGGACATCAGATATACCAGGTCGGGAAGGGCGTTCAACGTCTCCCTGACAGTCAGCAGGTCATAAGGCGATCCCATTTTGAGGGTCAGTCTGCTTATTGCCTTTTCCATATCGCCGCAAGATGAGAGCAGATGGCCCATCCTTGAACGGAACGAACCGTCGGTCACCAGTTCTTCAATTGCGTCTGCCCTTTTATTGATAAGATCGATATCCCGCAGCGGGGATAGTATCCACTCTTTGAGCATCCTCTTTCCCATCGCGGTACGGCATCTGTTAAGGACGGCAAAGAGTGAAATGTCAGACGGTTCGGTAAGTTCAAGATTGCTTACGGTGTTTCTGTCGAGGATCATGTATTCTTCGGGAAGAAGCGGGATCAGCTGCGTGACGTGCAGTGCCTTTGAGAACTGGGTCTCCTCAAGATATCTGAGGGCAGCCGCGGCCGCTCCGCAGGCCGGATCTCTGTCATCCAGCCCCATGGAATTCATGGTCGCTATGCCCCATTTTCTGCACAGCCACTCTGAAGAGGTCCTTATATCGAACTCTCCCCTCTCCCTTTCGACAATGCTGATCTTTGTGCATTCCGGATAGAACTCTTTCAGATTTTCTGCCTGTCCGTTTTTGACAAGTATTTCCGCGGGACGGAAAGAGGAGAAGAGCGATATGGCCTCTTCGATCCTGAATGTTCCGGCTTTCAGTGTCCCCGTTGCTGTTGTGAGGAGCGCGACAGACACGTTTTTACCGTCGAACAGGCATGCCGCGAGGCTGCCGTCGGAATCGCTTCCCTCGGAGAGCCACGTTCCGGGCGTTACGAGCCTGGTGACTTCCCTTTGGACGAGGTTTCTGCCGTCAGGGATCGTGACCTGTTCGCAGATGGCCACCCTGTATCCGGCCGAAACGAGTTTTGCAAGGTAGGAATCTACAGAATGGAAGGGCACTCCTGCCATCGGTATGGCATTTTCGGATTCCTTTGATCTTGAAGTTAGGGCAATATCAAGCACCGTAGATGCGGTATGGGCATCTTCGAAGAACATCTCATAAAAATCGCCCATGCGGAAAAAGAGAAGAGAGTCAGGATACTGCTCTTTCCAATAAACATACTGCTCCAGCATGGGGGTCATTTTGGTCCCCTGCGGGATCTGCAATTTTATATTTCCCTCCTCCGGTCGAGGTAACTCTGAAGAAGAATGGAAGCCGCGATCTTGTCCACCTTCCCCTTACGTCCCTTCCTTGAAACGTCGCCTTCCAGAAGGGACTGCTGCGCTATCACAGTTGTGAACCTTTCATCCCAGAATATGATCTCAACTGAGGGGTGCCTCTCCCTGATGCTTTCGGCAACGGCCCTGATGTGTTCAGCCTCAGGGCCTTCATTTCCCCCGGTCCTGAGAGGCAGCCCTACAAGAAGTTTGGTCGTCATGTAGCCGTCCATTATCTTTTTCAGTTCCTCTATCCAGTCGTCCTTGGCGATCAAAACGGTAAGCGCCTGGGCAAAGCTGCCAAACGGGTCGCTTACCGCCACTCCGATCCTTACTGACCCTATGTCGACCGCAACGATCCTGTCCAAACGGTCAGCTCCCTGACTTCGACGCGAGCCTTGCGAAGATATCCGGTGCTTTGCTGATAGCTTCGCCGAGCCTGCCTGCGTCAGGAGCCCTGCCCTGAGCGAGCGTCGGCTTTCCGCCGCCTCTTCCTCCGATGAGGTCGGCTATCTCCCTGAGGAATTCGTCTGCCCTGATCCCTTTTGAGACAGCCTCTTCACTCGCCATTGAGGTCAGAGTTACGTGCTTCTCTTCTCCTATGCCCGCAAGCATGATCACAGCCACGGGGTATTTTTGTTTTATCCTGTCTCCTACCTGCCTGAGCAGATCGGGGTTCATGTTCTCAAATTTTTCCATGATGAGGTCTACGCCGTTTGCGGTCGCGCAGGGCCTGATGCTCTCCTCTATGTCGGAGAGGGCTGCTTTGACCTGAAGTTCTCTGTTCTTCCTCTCAAGTATCTTCTTTTCGTCGAGCAGATCCTCGACCCTGCTGAGGATGGAATCAAGGTCTTCTCCCAGCATGGATGCCAGTGTTCCGGACAATGTGCTGAAGCGCTGGAAGGTCTCAAGCGCGTTTTGTCCGGTTATGGCGTTTATGCGCCTCACGCCGGAGCCGATCCCCTCTTCGCGCATTATCTTGACCACGCCGATCTCACCAGTGGCTTTGACATGCGTTCCTCCGCAAAGTTCAGTTGAGTATCCCGGAATCTCAAGCACTCTGACCTCGTCACCGTACTTTTCGTCGAAGAGGGCCTTTGCTCCGGTCTTTTTCGCCTCTTCTATCTGCATTACGGTCGTTTTAACCGGGAGGTCAAGAAGCACCTGCTCATATACTATCGACTCGATCTCCCGTATCTGGTCGTCTGTAAGGGGAGCGAAGTGGTTGAAGTCAAACCTTAAGAAAGTAGGAGTTACTATCGATCCGGCCTGACGCACATGCTGGCCAAGCACCTTTGAGAGAGCCTCGTGTATAAGGTGCGTCGCTGTGTGGTGTCTCTGTATGTTCCTTCTTCTTGCCGCGTCAATGGATGCGGTTACGGGCTGGTTCTTCTTAAGGCTCCCCTTCAGCAGCCTGCCTCTGTGAACGATAAAGTCATTCACGGGATAAATGGTGTCCTCTACCTCGAAGATCGCATTTTCGGCGGTCAAAACTCCCGTATCCCCTACCTGTCCGCCCTTTTCGGCGTAGAAGGGTGTATCTGAAAGGATGATGTCCGCGGTCTCTCCCTCGGATATGAACTCCTTTTCTTTGCCTTCTGATATGATCGCCCTGATCTCAGAGTCACTGGTCACGGTGTCATACCCACAGAAGCTGCTCGGTCCTATTTTGTCGGCTATCTCAGTATAGGCGTTTTTGGAAATGATCGAACTGGTCTGCTTACTTGAAGCCCTGGCGCGTTCGCGCTGGTCTTCCATCGACCTGTCAAATCCGTCCTTGTCTACTTTTATATCGACTTCAGCGCACATTTCCTCGGTCAGTTCGAGAGGGAATCCGTAAGTGTCGTACAGTACGAATGCCACGCTTCCAGGCAGTGTGCTTACGGAGCTCTTTTTGAGCTTGGCTATCTCTGAATCAAGCAGGTCGCTTCCCTGTGACAGAGTCTTTGAGAAACGCTCTTCCTCCGTTTTGAGTATCTGCTCGATAGCGCATGCCTGTTCAGTCAGTTCTGTATACTCATCTCCGATGGAGTTTCTGACTGACTGCAGAAGTTCGGTAAGGAAGGGTCTTTCGATCCCCAGAAGCCTGCCGTAGCGGGCGCTCCTTCGGATCAGGCGTCTCAGCACATACCCGCCACCATCGTTTGTGGGCAGTATTCCATCCGCTATCATAAATGCAGAAGCCCTTATGTGATCGGAAATTACCTTTACAGCCATGTCGCTTTTTGGATCAGCTCCATACTTGACACCGCTGAGCTCACATGCCTTGTCGATTATCGGACGGAAGAGGTCTGTCTCGAAATCGTTTGGAACTCTCTGTACAACAGAAGAGAGTCGCTCCAGTCCCATTCCGGTGTCGATGTTTTTGTTGGGAAGCGGTGTGAGGTTGCCTGCCTCATCCCTGTTGTACTGCATGAAGACAAGGTTCCATATCTCAAGATAACGGTCGCAGTCGCATCCCACTCCGCATGTCGGTTTTCCGCATGAGAAGGAGGGGCCCTGGTCATATATTATTTCCGAGCATGGTCCGCATGGGCCTACCGGTCCGGCAGCCCAGAAGTTATCATCCGCACCGAGCCTGACGATCCTGTTTTCGGGGAGCCCGACCTTGTCGCGCCAGATATCATGGGCCTCGTCGTCGTCAAGGTAGATCGTCGCATAAAGCCTGTCCGGCTCAAGTCCGACCCTCTCCGTAAGGAATTCCCAGGCCCACGGGATGATCTCCTCTTTGAAATAATCCCCAAAGCTGAAGTTGCCCAGCATTTCGAAAAAGGTGTGATGTCTCGCCGTGCGTCCCACATTTTCAATATCATTAGTCCTGACGCACTTCTGTGCGGTAGTGGCTCTCTTTACCTCGGGGGTCTTCAGTCCCAGGAAATACTGCTTGAAAGGGACCATCCCCGCTATGGTGAAAAGCAGAGTTGGATCATCGGGTACCAGCGAGAAGCTGCGATACCTTTTGCATCCCTTCTCCTCAAAATAAGAAAGAAATAGTTCCCTTAGTTCTTTTCCGCTCCTGTACTGCATATAAGTGCCCCCTGTAATTATAGATTGAAGCCGTACCCTTCATGGTGATCAGAAAGGCGGCCTGCAGGTAAATTAAAAACATCAAATTATTATAAGCGGATCTGTGCCATTTGTGCCAGATCCGCTTTGAAAAAAATCGGTTATTGGCCAGATCCTGCCATCAGCGCCCGGTAAGTTTCCTGCGGGCCTCTGTTGCTTCGGTTATGATCCTCTCTCTGTCGGTAAAGACAAAATCTCCGTCTTTATACAGCATTTTGCCAGCAACTACGGTCCCTCTCACATCTGAAGAGGATCCTGCGTATACAAGGAATCCCGGCAGGTTTTCACTGTCCCATCCCACATAATGAGGCCGATCCAGATCTATCAGTATCATATCGGCCCTGTAGCCTTCCCTTATAAGCCCGACATCCCTGAACCCGAGTCCTATGGCTCCGTTTACTGTGGCCATCCTGAACGCTTCGACCGAGGCAACAAGGGTCGGGTCTTTAACGATGCCCTTCTGTGTGAGCGCGGCGAAACGAAGCTCGTCCCATATGTCGAGCCTGTTGTTGCTTGCGGCTCCGTCAGTCCCAAGGGCGACCCTGACTCCTGCTTTAAGGAATGCCGGAAGAGGAGCAACGCCGCTGCCAAGCTTGAGGTTGCTTTTGGGGTTATGGGCAAAGGTGACGTTGTCCCGCGCATAGAAGGCGGAAGCCTCCGGTCTTACCCACACGCAGTGTGCAAGCAGGAGGTTGGGGACATCGATCATACCTGTCTCTGAAAGGTATTCTTCGGGCGTTATTTTGCCCTCAAGACCGCTTATGCTCCATTCAGAAGATGTTTCAAGCCAGTGGAGCTGAACGCCCAGGCCGGTATCCTTCGCTGTCTTCGCGATCTCTTTCATAAGTTCCTGAGGTACAGTGTAGGGTGCGTGGGGCCCAAGCTGGACATTTATCAGTCCGTCTTTACCGTTGAAGTCATCCGCAAGCCTGAGGTTTTCCTTCAGTTTGCTTCGGTCGCTGTCACCGACTATACCCCTTGATAACCCGCACCTCATACCGCATTCGAGTGCCGCCTCAGCGACCCTGTCCATGAAGAAATACATGTCGGCGAAGCATGTTGTGCCTGTCGAGAGCATCTCCAGTATCGCGAGCTTGGTGCCGGCCTTTACAAGATCCCCGTCAAGCCCGTTCTCGACAGGCCAGATCCTTTCCTGCAGCCATTCCATGAGCGGAAGCTCTTCTCCGAGGCCTCTGAGAAGGGTCATTGCGGCATGTCCGTGTGCATTTACAAACCCCGGGATAAGCGCTGTCCTTCCCCTTCCCTCGTATGCGCAGCCTGAACTCAGCGTTCCGGCAGGGAGTATTGATGAGATCCGGTCCCCTTCTGTGATTACGTCGCATCTCTCCGCCAACGTCCTTTCGGCATCCCAGACCACTACATCCCTGTACTGCTGCTTCATCATGCCTCTCTCCATGCAGCCAGATATTCCTTCTGCTCCTGAGTGAGTTGTTCGATGTTGATGCCGAGCGACTCAAGCTTCAGTTCTGCCACACGGCAGTCGAGTTCCGCAGGGACGTTGTAGAGCCCCGGTCCCAGCTTGTGGTCGCTGATGTAAATGCATGAAAGGAGCTGCATTGCGAAACTCATATCCATTATCTCTACGGGGTGTCCGTCACCGGCGGCAAGATTGACAAGCCTTCCTTCGCCAAGCAGATGTATCCTCCTGCCGACAGGGAGAATATAGGTGCGTATATTGTCCCTGGTCTCCAGAACGTCTACTGCAAGCTCCGCAAGGTCGGGGATGCAGACCTCGACATCGAAGTGTCCGGCGTTGCACAGGAGCACTCCATCCTTCATGCGCATAAAGTGTTCTCTGCGGATGACCTTTGTGTTTCCCGTAACTGTTACGAAGACATCGCCTATCTTTGATGCGTCAAGCATGTCCATTACGTCAAATCCATCCATCAGCGCTTCAAGTGCCCTATGTGGATCGATTTCGACAACGATCACCCTGGCGCCGAGCCCAGCGGCCCTCTTCGCAGCTCCCTTTCCGCACCATCCGTATCCCGCTATGACAACGTTTTTGCCTGCGACGATCAGGTTGGTCGTCCTCAGTATTGCGTCCCAGACGGACTGTCCGGTCCCGTATCGGTTGTCGAAAAGGTATTTGCTCTGTGCGTCATTTACAGCAAGCATCGGGAAAGGGAGCAGCCCTTCGCACTGCATCGACCTGAGGCGCTTTATGCCTGTAGTAGTCTCCTCGCACCCGCCGAGCATCTGCGGGATGAGGTCCCTTCGTTTTTCTACTATCATCGAAACAACGTCTCCGCCGTCATCTATTATTATCTGAGGATCCCACCTGAGCATCTCCTCTATATTGTCGGAATATTCCTGAGAGGTCATCCCCCTCCTGCTGAATACGTGTATGCCTTCTTCGGCAAGCGCCGCGCATATCGCGTCCTGCGTTGAAAGGGGGTTGCTCCCGGCTGTGGCCACTGTCGCCCCGAGCCGGCTCATGACCTTGAGCAGGCAGGCTGTCTTTGCCTCAAGATGCAGGCAGCATCCTATGACAAGACCTTCAAGCGGCCTGTATTTTTCTTCCCTCTCGGCTATCAGTCTTAGTACAGGCATGTATTCCCATGCCCAGTCGATCCTTCTGCGGCCTTCCGGAGCCAGGCCTTTATCAGCTATTATGAATTCCTTTTTCACAATACAGCCTCCTTCCCGTCACTCTTTTCTTAACGATAAATAAAAACTCCTGATGGCCTGAACATGGAAACGATCCAAAGGCACCACTCCCGTCCCAAAGTCACAAGTAATGTCAGTTTTTTCATATGGCATGAAAGTGCTTACTGGTTAAATATTACCACTCAAAAGAATATAACGCAGTTCCGGTTTAAATTATTTATGAGTAAATTGATCGGTGCAGTCATTTGTGAGTGAGAAGGGAAAATGCCAGGCAGTTTTTTGAATAAAAAAATATGAAATGACTATATCTTCAGTTTTTTTATCTCTGCAGGGGCAAAGATGCCATCCTCCGTTATTATTGCCATTATCAGTTCGGCGGGGGTGACGTCGAATGCAGGGTTCCAGACCTTCGCCGCTTCATGTACGATCAATTCATTGCCTATCCTGCGCACCTCAGAGTGGTTCCTCTCTTCTATCGGGATCATGGTTCCGTCCGGGCAGTTAAAATCTATCGTACTTAACGGAGCGGCTATATAAAACGGGATACTGTGCCTATATGCCGCGACAGCAAGCCCGTATGTTCCGATCTTATTTGCAGTGTCCCCGTTCAGCGCTATCCTGTCGGCTCCCGTTATAACAGCGTCTATCTTCTCCCTTGACATCAGGAAAGGGGCCATAGAATCGCAGATCACTGTCACGTCAAAACCGTCTTCGCAGAGTTCGAAGGCTGTCAGCCTTCCTCCCTGGAAGCGCGGCCTGGTCTCATCCGCGAATATTTTCAACTCTTTGCCGGATCGCCTGGCAGCCCTGAAGACACCCAGTGCGGTGCCGTACCCGGCTGTCGCAAGAGCACCGGCGTTGCAGTGCGTTATGACCGCTGCTTTATCCGGAAGCAGTGCGGCTCCGTTTTTGCCTATCCTTCTGTTGATCTCGATGTCCTCTTCTTTGATCTTTTCAGCCTCCGATTCAAGAATGGCGCAGATGTCATGAGCACCCATGCTGTTTTTGTAAACGGAGCGCATCCTCTCCAGGGACCAGAAAAGATTTACAGCCGTCGGTCTTGTTGCGGACAGTCTTAAAAAAGCGTCATCGATTTTCATCATATCTTCCCGCGCTGCCAGAACTATCCCGTAAGCGGCCACAACTCCTATTGCCGGTGCGCCCCTTACCGTCATGTCCTCAATAGCGTCGGCAGTCTCCTCATAAGTGCGGCATTCCCTGAATTCTACAGAGAAAGGGATCTTTCTCTGGTCGAGAAGTTTAAGAAGCGGCACATCACCGATCCATTCAATGGTTTCAGGAAGCATCGGCCGACCCGTATCTTTTTCGGTCATCCCTGAATATAGAGGTCACTTCAGCATCGGCGTGTCCGTCTCTGAAGCAGATCTCAATATTCTGATGTTCGGCAAGAGACGCAGCTTCCTTGACCATCCTGCCTTCGCTGTCCCTGCATATCGTGAAGCCGCGTGCCATCACGTTCAAAGGTGAAAGGCTGTTCAGTGCCCCGGCTGCGGAAGAGATTTTCGTTTCATATTCAGAAAGCCTGTGCAGGACGTTTGAGGAAAGGGAGCCCCGGACATTGTTCAGATACTCGGAAGCAGGGGCGATCAACCCCCTGACGATGCTTAAAATGATCCTTCTCTTTGAATCTTCAAGCCCCGAACCTGTCTTTGCTATCTTGCTGTTCAGATGAGCATGCATGGACCTCGTTGAATTTTTCAGAAAAAATGAAAGGTCCCTGGAATCAGGGAAGACTCTTTCCGCGGCTCCCGACGGTGTGGGCGCATATACGTCTGCCGCAAGATCTGAGAGGGTCTTGTCGACCTGATGTCCAAGCCCCGTTATCACGGGAACAGGGCAGGAACGTATCGACCTGACGACTTCCTCTGTATCGAAGGTGTCAAGGTCGTCCCTGCTTCCGCCGCCTCTGACAAGCATGACCAAAGAGAGGTCATCCAAAGCCGCGCACCTGGAAAAGGCCTCCCTTATCTCTGATGATGCACCTGCGCCCTGCATCAGGCTAGGGACCACAAGCAGCCTGGAAGCAGGATACCTTGTCGACGATATTTTTATGACATCCTGGACGGCAGCTCCTGTAGGAGAAGTTATAACAGCAACTTTACGGGGGAAAGGAGGGAGTGGTCTCTTGTGCCTGATATCAAAGATGCCTTCGGCTGAAAGCTGTTTAAATAGGAGCTCCTTAGCCCTTGCCTTGGCACCTTCGCCCAGAGGGAGCAGACTGGAAGCATATATCTGATATGAACCTCTCGCACCGTAGACATCCACCTTGCCTCTCACAAGGACCTCGTCGCCGTCTTTGGGCCACAGAATCACTGAAGATACGTTTGAACGGAAGAGGGCGCACGAGATCCTTGCCTCGTTTCCAAGGATCGTAAAGTAAGCATGGCCGCTGGAGTGTTTTTTGAATCCCAGAAGTTCCCCTTTTACTGAGATGTTCTGAAGTTCTCCGGAGGCATATATTGCTTCCCGGATCTTGTTGGTGACTTCATCTACGGTAAAAACTGCCTCTTTTTCGTATTTGAACATGGCGCTTCAGTTAGGGAGGGACTCTTCCTTCCTTACTATTCTGCCGAGAACTCCGTTAACGAAGCGGCCTGATTCTTCTGTGCCGAAAACTTTTGCCAGTTCCACAGCTTCAGATATTGATACTGCGACAGGCACTTTTTTTGATATTATCCCCTCATAAAGGGCAAGAGAAATGGCCACCTTGTCGACTGCGACCATTCTTTCGGGTCTCCATCCGATTATATTTTCCCTCAGAAGATCCGAGATCGCGTCCATGTTATCCATTACGCCTCTGACAAGTTCACAGGCATAATCAAAGACCCCTTCCGGCTCATCTTCAGAAGGGTAAAGCTCTATGGCTTCATCAATATTCGCAGATGGTCTGACATCAAGCTGATAAATGAGCTGGAGCGCTATTTCACGCGATCTGTGCCGCAATTGGGATCTGGACGACATTTCCTGATATCATCTCCTGAATTGCTGCATCAGTGCAGAAACCTGTTTTTTGCCGTCCTCGGTAAGCAGTATCCAGGATATCCCGTAGCCGATGATAGCGGCAAACAGGGACCAAAGTATACCCTTCAGACCGAGATGGACAAGAGCGGTCAGGCCCGCGGCTGCTCCGGCCCAGAACAGCGGCATGGTCCATACCGGATTGATCTTCGGGTTGTCCTGAGGCGCTATGCTGATCCAGTTGATATGGACCGTCATTCCCGACTTGGTAAAGATGTCTGTGTATTTTTTTTCCAGCCTTGCCTTTTCTTCATCATTTCCGCCCTCAGGCAGAGTTATGTAGATATTCAGAAGGTTCTGGTCGCCTATAAATGATATCTCCTGACAGTAATAACCTTCGGGCAGCCTTTTTGAGACGATCTGCCTGATAGAATCGCCGTCGAGCCATATCTTGCCAAGTTTGGTAGTAGTCCATAAGAAAAGCATCCTTTTTCACCTCTTGATCGAGAAGGCCGGTTTCTTTTTCAGGAAACCGGCCTTCTCCTGTAAATTCGATCAGATCAGGCCTCTTCGCTGAATGTGCTGTACGCGGCCTCTGCTTCCGGAGCGGAGTGTTCTTTTTTCTCTCCGAATGTGACTCCCTGCACGTATACGTTTACACCTTTGATCGAGTAGCCTGTAAAGCGTTCTATCTGCTCCTTGACGGCCTCCTGGACATCCCAGCAGACATCGGGGATGCGCAGGCCATACTTTACCGCTATATATGCATCAACTACTATCTCCGGTGTTTCACCGTCGGATATGGAGATCCTTACACCATTGACAGTCTTCCTTCCAAGGCGCAGGTTAGCCATAAGGCCGGGATTTGCCGGAGTTACACCTTCAACGCTGTTCAGAGCCTTTGTAGCAAGCTGGGCTATGACGTCCTCAGAAATGCGGATCTTGCCTTCCAGGTTTGACTGATCGATAGTGGTCCCTACACCGATCTCCTCGTTTTCTCCGGATTCGCTTATCACGAAGTCCTCTTTGTTGTTCGCGACCATGCGGTTATTCCTCCTTTTAAAACTTGGTGTGACACTGACGGATCGATATCGACTTCCGGCGCGTTAATCTTCCGGATGCTTGAACGGCTTTCCGCAGTGCGGACAGAGGAGATCCTCGTCTTCGTCATAGGCAGCCGGCTCATAATAGAAATCCTTGCCGCATTCGGGACAAGTCACTGAGGCGTACTCTTCCTCGTCGAAATCCTCGTAATCGTCTTCGCACTCATCTTCGTACTCTTCTTCAAGAAGTGCGTCGAGATCGTCCTCAAGCTCGCTCACATCCTCGTCAAGCTGTTCGAGGTAGTCGTTGAGCTCCTGATGGACCTCTTCGTGATCCTCCATTGCCTCAGCCAAAGAGTCAAGGGCATCTACCAACGCAGCAAAAAACTTTTCTTTCTCAGGCGTGTCCGCTACTTTCTGCCCGTCGATCAATCCTCTTAGGTAAGCTATCTTTTCCCGTGCGCTCATTAGGATCCCTCCCCTTATGATTTCTTTGCTCTTTCCAGGTATTCACCTGTCCTGGTGTCTACAAGGACCGTCTCGCCGTTCTCGACAAAGAACGGAACCGTTATGACAAGACCTGTCTCTGTAGTCGCAGGCTTGCCCCCGCCTGAAGCCGTATCTCCCTTGAATCCGGGAGGTGTATCCGTTATCTGCATTGCGACCGAGTTCGGGAGCTCTATACCCATAACGCGGCCTTCATACATGTCGAAATTTACCTCAAGGTCGTCTATCAGGTATTTTACCGCATCTCCGAGCATGTCTTCGGAAAGGTAGACCTGATCATACGATTCCATATCCATAAAGACATAGCTGTCTCCGTCCTTGTACTGGTACTGGGCCGGTCTTTCGTCAAAGATTATCCTTTCAAAGCGTTCTCCCGACTTAAAAGACTGATCAACTGAGGAACCGGTCTCGAGGTTGCGGAGTTTGCCCCTTACAATAGCGCCTCCCCTTCCCATCTTATGATGGGAGCATTCAAGAATGACCCACATACCGCCTTCCCATTTGATCTTGAGCCCCGGACGAAAATCGCTTGTGTCCACAATTTGTGCCATTTAAAAACCTCCCCGTACTCTTTCACAAAACATCTTGCGTACTCATCCATCATGGATACGCCGCATTATCATAGCATAAAAAAAGGCAGTTTGTCTTTATCCGCTATTGTTTGTTTGTGTACAACGTTATCGCGTGCAGATCTCCGGCAGATCCGCATATAACGACAACACTTTCCGTAAGGACAAGCGGGGTCTCCTCCAGAGTTCGATGGAGCGCCTTTATGCGTATGCAGTACCTTTTGGCAATGCATACGTCCGGACTCGCTCCGTCCTTCATCAGCAGCAATTTCGCTGGAGTCCCCCTTGGGATCTCCAGCCTTTCCGCTTCCGGTAAAAATGAGTCGCTGTAATTCTGATCGATTATCTCGGCCTGAACGGTAACATCTTTCTCTTTACCGTTCAGCACGTTCAGGATCCCGTCGGGTATCTCCAGGTATGGATCGTCAAGAGGTTCTACGTCCAGTGTAAATTCTGACGGGGCTGCGATCTTTCCGCCTTCTGCAGAGACCCTGAACCAGCTCCTCATGAGAGCTTCAGCCTGCAGTGCTGCGTTTTCCCTCTTCAGAAGCTGTTCTTCCCATTTGGCGGAAGCAGAATACCTGCATGATACTGCGAGAAGGGAGAGGACTATCGTCATTCCCATACAGCTGTATGCGAGCAACGAGACTAAGATCGTACCTTTTTTCCTGAAATTTTTCATTCGCATAAGAGTTCGTATTCCTTAAGGTTTGGAAGATGCCAGACTGTTTTAGAGGCGAAAAGCCTGTACCTGGATCCTCTTTCGATCCAGTACCCAATATATTCTTCCGGCCATTTCTCTTTTCCTGAAATTTCCTGTGGAGAGTCGTAAAGCTTGTCTCCCCTCGCAAGTATATATACAGCGACGGTCTTCTTCGGCACATCAACATCAAATCGGATGTCCATTATGCCCGGTACTCGCGGCTGATCGCCGGGAGACCTGAAATCCTTGGTATAGAGGCAGTCGTTCAGGACATACACCCTCAATGCCCTCAGGTGGTGTACCCTGTCGCCCCTGCAGATGCTGAAAGAGGCATCCATGCTGTTCTTCACGGTAATTTCCTTCCCACTGAGACCGGTCACACAGAATGGAGTTGCCGGCGGGACAGAGGATGGAAAAAAGACCCAGTTCCTTATGTCGGGAGAGTTGTCCGAGAAGCTCTCCCCGAGTTCATTGGGTTCAGGAAATTTATGAAGCATGAACCTGGCTTCATCGAGATTGCTCTCAACAGCATCTGCTGCTTTTGTGCTGCCTTTTCTCGAGTATGATATCCTCAGTTCACTCTTATCGAGTCCGCTTGGTCCCTTGCAGACGCCGATCGGTCCCTCCCATCTGAAGGGGTCGAATTTCTGGCTGCCGAATGATCGCTTATATTTCGAAGGGCTGACCGGCATCCCGAGGCCGCAATAAAAAACAGGCGATTTGAGGATCGCTTTTGTCCTTGATGTTCTGACATGCGCCCTCATGTAATCGAAATATGAAACTGTTTTGTCTGCTGAGGCCTTCAAGGCCGGGAGCAGCGGGAATGTGATCATAAGCATCAATGTAATGCCTACGAGTATTTCCGGCAAGGAGAATCCCCTACTGCTGCCACTCCTCCTTTGGCCATACCACATATGATCTCCTCACTTTCAGGAAGCCGTCTTTTTCTATGCGTATGATAATGAGTTTATCGTCGGAAGAGAGTCCTTCAAAAACCACATGGACATTATGGTAGTCAGAACTGTTTGGGATACTGCCAGAATAGAGCGTGGACAAAACCGATCTCCTGGTACTTTCGATCTCAAGGCATTCTTTTGCGGAAGTAAAAATCATAACGCTGCTCCGGAGTGTCGCAGCGATACAAAAAGAAGCTATGACGGCTATAAAACATGCCGCCAGAGCCCCCGCAAGGATACTTCCCTTATTTGAAGTCAATCTCCCATAAATCTTTCCAGATCTTTTATATCATAAGCATAAGCAATAGCATTTTTTCTGCTTATGAGACCTTCCCGATACATCCTCGCAAGATCCTGATCCATGGTGTGCATGCCAAGCGCCGAACCTGTCTGTATCGCATTCTTTATCTGAGAGGTCTTGGCCTCCCTGATGTAGTTCTTGACCGCATTGTTTGCTACAAGAAGCTCTGTGGCGACCATCCTGCCTGTCTCCGTCACAAGGGGCACAAGCTGCTGCGAGAGTATCCCGATGAGGATGGAAGAGAGCTGTATCCTGATCTGCTGCTGCTGTCCCGGGGGGAAAACGTCGATTATCCTGTCGATGCTCTGGGGAGCATCCGGTGTGTGAAGCGTAGTCAGCACGAGATGTCCCGTTTCAGCTGCGGTTACAGCTGCGGAGATCGTTTCAAGGTCCCGGAGCTCACCGATCATGATAACGTCCGGGTCCTGTCTCATCGCCCTCCTCAATGCCTCCGAGAAGCTCTTTGTATCGCTTCCCACCTCACGCTGGTGGATCATCGATTCGGCAGAGTTGTATATGTATTCAATGGGGTCTTCTATCGTGATTATGTGGGCCGGGCGGGTAAGGTTTATCTCCTGGATGACGGCCGCCAGTGTCGTTGATTTTCCCGAGCCCGTAGGTCCCGTGACTATGAAGAGGCCGTTGTTTTTGTGTGCGATGTTCCTCACTTCATCAGGAAGCATCAACTGTTTCACCGTCCTGATGATCGGGGTTATTATCCTTAGTGCAAGGACAGGATTGCCGCGTTCATAAGAAAAGTTCCCTCTGAAGCGCTGGTTAAAATCAGGTCCGCTTGAGAAGTTGAAGCTGAAGTCGAACTCTCTCTCGTCCTTGAACTTCTGGAGCTGGTCCGGGGAAAGCAGGGTGTTCATTACATTGTCCATGTCTGCCGAAGTTACAGAATCGGAATATGGGCGCCTCACCAGGACTCCGTTTATCCTTAATGCAGGTTTTGCTCCCGAACATATGTGGATGTCGCTTGCACTGCTCATTACACCATCAAGCAGAAGATTATTTATGTCAAAAATAGCCAAATTACACAGCCTCCGGTCTGATGTCAGTCGAACATCGTTGTTATAAGCATCTCTTCCACGCTGATAGTGCCGTCGAGCACCTTTTTCCTCGCTATATCGCGCAGGGTATCCATGCCGTTGTTCACGGCGTAGTCCTTTATCTCATGCTGCGGCCTTGCGTTGTTTATCATATCTCTGAGTTCTGTGTCGATAACCATTATTTCTCCGATTACTGTCCTTCCGCTGTATCCTGTGAACCGGCATGAAGCGCAGCCTACCGGGGCGTATATCTTTGCCCCTTCCGGCATCTTTATCTCTTTGGCCATCTCCTGGGTGACGTTCATCTCTTTTTTGCAGTTCGGGCACAGCTTCCTTACAAGCCTCTGGGCCACTATGCACCGGATCGAAGAGGCTATCAGGAAATTGGGGATCCCCATGTCCACCAGCCTGTTGATAGATGCCGGCGCGTCATTGGTGTGGAGCGTGCTCAGCACAAGGTGCCCCGTAAGTGCGACCCTCACGGCAAGGTGCGCCGTCTCCTGGTCCCTTATTTCACCCACCATCAGCTTGTCCGGGTCCTGTCTCAGTATCGACCTCAGAGCGCTGCCGAAGGTAACGTCGATCTTTTCGTTTATCTGGACCTGCGTGAGTCCGGGTATCGTGTATTCAACAGGATCTTCTATCGTAATAATGTTCACTTCAGGCTTGTTGATAAGTTCAAGGAGAGAATAGAGAGTGGTCGATTTGCCGCTTCCCGTAGGCCCAGTTACAAGTATGATCCCGTGCGGGGCAGTTATTACCTGCCTCAGCTTTTCAGCCTGGCCATGTTCAAAACCCAGTTTCTCTATACCGATGTGTTCGTTGTCCTGGTCGAGGAGACGAAGCACCGCCTTTTCCCCGAAGATCGAAGGAAGGGTCGATACACGCATGTCCATCTTTTTGCCGCCGACTTTGATAAGTATCCTTCCGTCCTGGGGGCGTCTCTTTTCAGCTATGTCCATCCCCGAGAGTATCTTGATCCTCGCGATCAGCGGGGCATGTAGGTTCTTCGGGATCTCCGTCGTCAAAAACAGCGTACCGTCGATCCTCATCCTTACGTTTGTAATTGAATCAGTCGGCTCGATATGTATGTCGGAGGCCTTCTCCTTGACTGACTGTTCAAGTATGCTGTTTACAAGGCGTACAACGGGGGCATCTTCCGTGTTGACGGTAGCGATGTCCTGAGGCGCCATCTGGGGCATGATCGGCGTCGTTCCTGAAATGCTCGCTGTCTGCTTCATGACGTCCTGTACGGCATCTTCCACGCTGGACTGGACCCTGTAGTATGTCGAGAGGGCCTTGTTTATGTCGCTTGCGGTAGCGATCCTGATGTCAACTTCCCTGTTGGTGAGCATGTTTATCTCATCTATAGCGAGGGTGTCCATGGGATCGGACATAGCTACAGTGATCCTGCCGTCGTATGTGAGGGAGAGCGGTATGACGTTGAGCCTTGCGGCAACGTTTTCAGGGATCATAGAGAGGGCATTCTGGTTGGGCCTCTCTTTCACCAGCGAGATAAAGGGTATGTCAAGCTGTGCGCTCAGTGCCTCGGCAAGGTGCATCTCTGTGAGATAGCCGTTTTTGATAAGCACTTCCCCAAGACGCATGTGGGAGACCTTCTGCTCGCCAAGTGCAGCCTGAAGGTTGGCGGGTGATATCGCCCCCGCGTTTACAAGAAGTTCTCCAAGCTTAAGTGTCCTTATCGGTTTCATGGCTCTCCCCCGTTCCGAAAGAGATATTCAGTTCATCGGTCAGTCTTGACCTTTGTTACTGTATCAGGCTCTTGCCGGGCATGTCGAAGATCTCGGCAGACCCTGTAGGCACATCCAATATATGCGGCATTACGATAAAGGCCATTTCAGACTTGGAGTGCTTGTCAGTTTTGCTTTTAAAAAGTTCTCCGATCAGGGGTATATAACCAAGGATCGGGACTCTTGTCACTCCCTTGGTCTTATTTTCCTGATAAAGGCCCCCTATGACAAAAAGCTCACCGTTCCTGACTCTTATTTGAGTGTCCACTTCGCGCTTGGTAGTTTCAGGGACCTCTGAAATGCCGCTGTCCCTGAACTGAACGATCTCTCCGGTGGATATCTTCAGCTTCAGCGTTACAAAACCGTCCCTTCCAATGGTCGGAGTGATATCCAGAGTAGGACCGGTTTCCTGCTCAGTGAACTCGGGATTGCCGCTTTCGTCAAGTCCTGACTGGTAGAGGTAGTTATGGGTCAGTTTTATTGAAGCCTTCTGTCCGTCAAGCGCTACCACGGAAGGATTAGCAAGGATCTTGCCCTTGTTGTCCGACTCCATCGCTCTCAGTCCCGCATCCAGCATTTTCATAGTAGGGTCGACTACGTTTACAGGCATCGTCGAGTCAGTTCCTAAGATAGGCATCTCGCCCTGTGTAGTCGTACCTGTAGGGTTAACGTTAGGTTTGATTTTCACAAGGTCATTAGCGTACGTGTACTCAGATGTCAGCCCCTGTGCCCCATATGTGAAGAGCCAGCCTTTGTAGACAGAGGAAATGAGAGTCTCGATCTCCTGCTGGGCCCCGTCGTTGATCTCTATCAGCCTGGCTTCGAGCATCACCTGTTTTCCGGGGTGATCTATCCTGTTCATCAGCGATTCAACTTCTATATGCTGTTCCGCAGTGCCGGTAACATAGAGGGCCCTCAGCCGTTCATCAACAACGGGAGGTTTGGGGAGAGTCACAAGCCCCATTATTATCGCCGGCAACTTTGTGATATCTCCGTATGCGACCTTATATTCTTTTGTTATGTTCTTTCCCAGCGTCTTTCCGATGCTCTCAGCGGTACCTACGACCAGAGTGTTGCCCATCAGGGCGTACGTCAGGTCGTTCATCCTGAGCATATATGCAAATACTTCGCTGAACTTTGCATTCCTGAATGAGAATGTCATGAGGTTGTCAGGCACAGAACTGTCAATGACCAGATTCAGCTTGTGAAGGTCAGCAAGCATCCGGAAGACCTCCCTGACGGAGATGTCCCTCAGTTCAAGCGTCACGGGCGAATACATGCCGAGGGGATCTCCCTGGACAGGGGCACGGGGCTTGGGCGGCGCCGGCGGAACGATATCTGTTACAGTTTCCAAAGTCAGCATGATCCTGTCTGCTCCCGGCATTCCGGCAATTTTTTTGAGCACGAGAGGTTTTTCACCCACAACGCTCATCGTAAGTCCCTGCTGATCATTTGATACTACTCTGATCCTCTGGACAAGGTTGTATTCATAATCCTGATACCACTCTTCGCTCTCTTTCTCCTTTATTCTGAGCACATCCCATCCGTATTCGTCCCACCAGTCCTTCTTGTCTGTATTTCTGGGAAAACGGATGTCTCTCCATATGAGTGTTATTGCGCTGCCTGTAGTCGGTCCCTGCACAGGCAGGCTCATCGAAGTGCCCCTGAGTTCCAGCATTACCTGAGTGCTCCCTACCTGTTTTACATTCATCCCTTCGATTATAGAGGTGAGTTCTCCCGATCTTGCTGTAGTTGTTACAGCTCCGGCAGGGCTGACGAAGAAAAACGTCAGGAAAAGTGCCGCCGACATGACCGGAAGAGCAAGCGTCAGTAAAAGTGCCCTTACAGGTCTGTGCGATATTTTTTGTTTGCCCATGTCCAACTCACCCCTTTGGGATCTATAGCTGTTATTTTACCCTTTCCTCCGCCGAACGTGGTACCCTCTCTTACTATCAAGCCCGGTGCTTCGTTCTCAATATCCAGTGTCGCCACTCCACCGTTGCCCATAACTACCAGTGCCTTTATCCTTACCTGCGGTGCAAACTCAGGGACCGCAAACTCCTGCGCAACTGGCTTGGGCAGTAACGCTACAGGATATCTGCCAACTGCTTCAGCTAATTCCACAAGTTGTCTGCTATCATTACGGTATTTCATGAATACGTCATATTTTCGTGCAAATGCGCTCAGCCTTGCGTTTATTTCGCTTCCTGCAGGCATTTGCGGCATCTGTCTGATATTCACCTCATCCTTTGAAGTATTGAGCCACCAAAAGTTTCCCACGCTTGTAACTGCCGCCGCCGAAAAAAGGAGAAAGAGCAAAAGGAAATGCAAAAGCTCCTTCTTTTCTTCGGGAGAGACAGGGATCCTTATGCTTGAAAAAAATTTTGACCTGTTCAGTTTTGTCTTGATCAAAGATAGATCCATCGTGATCAGCCTCTTCAGTTATTCTGCTTCTCAGTTTTAGGCGGTTCGGAAACAGATGCTATCCTGCATTCTATCGTATAGGAGTAGGAAACATAACCGTCCGTCAGTCCTGTCAGCTCGAGGTTCAGCACTCTCATCAAATGGGAGCTTTGCCTGAAAGAGGAAAACAGATCCAGCAGCGAGAAATACGCCGCTTCCCCGCTCACCTTGAAGCTTACCGCATCTTTGCTCTCATTCACCTTCACAACGACTGCGTCTTCAAAACCGGTCATCTGCAGAAGATTTATCAGAACGGAGTAGAACCTGGTCGCTGATTCGACTTCTGTAGGCGCGGATGCGTTGTCTATGTTGAAGCCTGTCTTATATCTCGAAACTGCGTCTGTCTTTGCCTTAAAGATCCTTTCTGTAAGCTGGTTCTCCCTCACAGCTTCTTCGATTCCCGCCCTTGTGTTTCTTATGTGCCTAATAAAGTAGATTTGTACGGTCATGATCACAACGACAGCCAGTACAGCGACCGCGATCTGTTTTTTTGTAAGATCTTCAAAATCGACCCTGGTCATAACGTCTCTTCCTCTTTGTCGCTGTCCGTCTTTTTGATCTCTGTCAGGCGCCCTGCGGCTATGATCTGATCAAGGGGCAGGAGAGTGCATTCGAGTTTGAACGTTCTGACGCTTACCCCGTTCCTTGTGCCGGGACTGATCACCGGAACGGAAACACCTTTGGCAAAGTGTGCTTCATTCAGGTCATTTGCGAACAGAAGTATCTGTTCCTCGTTTTTGCCGGTACCTGAAAGGGTAAGCCTCGATGAAGTCAGAGAGAGGAACTCCACATTGATATCCGCAGGTATTATCCTTGCAAGGGAAGTCAATAGTTCGACAGACGGGATGTCTGAGAGCAGATAGTCGAGCGTTGACTCGAGCTTTGTCATCTCCCCGGTTATCCTTCCAAGTTCCTTGTCCATTATGGCGATCTTCTCTGTATTGGAGAGGACTCCCTCATTGAGTTCAAGCCTCTGGCTCCTGAGGGAGTAGAGCTGCCACCCTCCGATCATAAAAACCAGGGTGGAGGCGATCGCAAAGAGGAACACGGCTGCGAAGAGCAGCAGGTGTTTAAGGCCCGATTCGCGCTCTTCCCTGGTCTCTTTTCCCGGAAGCCTCAGATCCAGTTTAACGACCATGGCCGCTACCTCAGCGCAAGTCCTATAGGGATGTCCCACGAACCGGCGCTGCTGTCAAAATCGAGGCCGTGGATCGAAATAGGGTCGGAGACCATTATTTCAGGTATGGAGAGAGATTCCTTGAGGAATTCGCAGAGATCCTGAGTTGCCCCGGGACCAAAGAGAAAGAACATGTCCGGCTTGAATCCCCTTATCTGGGAAAGGGCGAACTGCAGGGAAGAGTGGACCTCCCTCGCAAATGCGTTATATTCAGCGTTCAACTGTTCATTAAAGGATTCGTCCACAAAAGAAATTCCTGTAAAGCCGATGGACATAGTGCGATAAAAAATACCGTTGCCCTTCCAGGAAAAAATAAGGACAGACCTCGTCTTGCCCGCATATATAAAGACTGAGGCATCAGAGACAGGTGTTATCGGAGTTACTGCCCTTTCCAGTGCTATCTGGGCAGGTTCTATTGCTGTTATCTCTATACCATTGGCCTTTGCGGCCTTGGTTATGTTCTCTATCAGGGTCTTTCTGGCAGCGCCGACAAGATACCTGGATTCCTCGGCGCCGTTTTGAAGTGGGTAGAATATCTCTGGCAGCTTAGCAAGAAAAAAGCCCCGTGCGTATGCACGGAGCTTTTTTCTTAATGTAATTCTGGCAGCGACCTACTCTCCCACGAATACCCTTCGTAGTACCATCGGCGATGGAGGGCTTAACTGCCGGGTTCGGCATGGGACCGGGTGTGTCCCCTCCTCTGTTACCACCAGAAACTTGTATGTTCTATAGGCTTCGATCTTTGCTGTTTTTGCTGCGTTCATCTTCGCTCGCCTGCGCTCAACGTATTCATATACGCCTTCGCTTGACTCGCTCTATAAACTTGCAAAAACTCGCAAATCTCTTCGCCTGTGCATTGCTTTTTGATTTGACGCCCTATTTTATCACATCTCGTGATTTTGGGTTAGATTTGAGATGGAAAGGGATGAAACTCGAAGGGGCAGGCTTCGATGACGTATATTAATACGTTGAGAAGACTGGACCGAGTGTTTCGCCCTTTCGGCTCAAATATGACCCAAAATCAGGTCAATAAGGATTTTATGAGGTTAAGGCCTCGGTGTATTAGTATTGGTCAGCTCAACGGGCGTTACCCGCTTACACCCCCAACCTATCAAACCGGTAGTCTTCCGGACACCTTACT